>JAEDOB010000014.1 GCA_016302225.1 Oscillospiraceae bacterium
CCGAGGAGGGAACTACCACCTTCCACGATGAGCTTTACGGAGATATTACCGTTGAAAACTCCACTCTGGACGATCAGGTTCTTATTAAGGCAGACGGTATGCCCACATATAATTTTGCAAACGTTGTGGACGACCATCTCATGGGAATTACCCACGTTGTAAGAGGAAATGAGTATCTGTCATCTGCGCCTAAGTACAATCTGCTGTATGAGGCATTCGGCTGGGAGCCGCCTAAGTATATCCACGTTGAGCATATTATGAAGGACGCTCAGCACAAGCTTGCAAAGCGTGACGGCGATGCTTCTTTCCAGGATCTGCTTGACAAGGGCTATCTTGTTGAAGCTATCATCAACTACATTGCTCTGCTGGGCTGGGCGCCTAAGGGCGAGAATGAGATATTCTCCCTTGAGGAGCTGAAAAAGGAATTCAGCATCAGCGGACTTTCAAAATCTCCCGCAATTTTCGACCCCATGAAGCTTAAAGCTATCAATGCGGAGTATATCAGAAGAATGAGCTTTGACGATTTCAAGGCGGCTGCTCTGCCATATATCCGTCAGACTGTTAAGCGTGAGGATATTGATATTGATGTTCTGGTAAGAACTCTCCAGCCGAGAGCAGAGGTGTTTGTTGACATTCCCGAGCAGGTGGATTTCATTGACGCTCTGCCCGAGTATGACAATTCGCTTTATGTTCACAAGAAGATGAAAACTAACGAGGAGACCGCTCTTTCCGCTCTAAACGAGATACTGCCCGTTCTGGAGGCTATTCCCGAAAATGAGTGGAATGAGGAGAAGATACACTCCGAACTGTTTGCGCTTATCGAAAAGCTGGGCGTTAAGAACGGCTGGCTGCTGTGGCCTTTGAGAGTTGCGGTTTCCGGTAAGCAGTTTACTCCCGGCGGCGGAATCGAGCTTTGCGCAGTTATCGGCAAGGCTGACAGTATCGAGAGAATTAAAAAGGGTATTGCAAAACTCTCTTGATTTTGTCACACCGCTTTCACATTGACGGATTACAATTAATATGTATTATGCGGCGGCAGGACAGCTTCTGTGTTCTGCCGTCAAATTCGGGAGGACTGTGTAAATGATCGAGGTCAAAAATCTGACTAAGCAATATGGTCAGAAAAAAGCCGTGAACGATCTGTCGTTTACCGTAAATGACGGAGAGATACTTGGCTTTCTGGGGCCTAACGGCGCAGGAAAGTCCACTACAATGAATATCCTGACGGGATATATTTCTTCCACGGAGGGACAGGCTCTTATCAACGGCATAGACATTCTTGAGGAGCCTACTAAGGCGAAAAAGGAGATAGGCTATCTCCCCGAGCTGCCGCCCCTTTATCTTGATATGACGGTCAGGGAATATCTGAATTTCATCTACGACCTGAAAAAGTGCAAGCTGCCCCGAAAGGCACATCTGGAGGACATTTGCGCTCTTGTGAAGATAACCGATGTTTACGACAGAATTATCAAGAACCTGTCAAAGGGTTACAAGCAGCGTGTTGGAATGGCGCAGGCACTGGTGGGAAATCCGCCCATACTTATCCTTGACGAGCCTACCGTCGGACTTGACCCTATGCAGATAATCGAGATAAGGACACTTATCAAGAAGCTGGGCAAGAAGCACACGGTTATCCTTTCGTCCCATATCCTCAGCGAAATTCAGGCGACCTGTGACCGTATCATTATCATTGACCACGGTACTATCGTTGCGGACGATACCACGGAAAATCTCACCAAGCTTGTCACCAACGACAACAAGCTTATTGTCCGCATTGACGGTCCGAAAGATGAAGTCGAGAAAATGATAAAGAGCATCAAGGGCGTTGTTTCCGTCAGAGCTGATATGGAGAGAGAGCCGGGCATTTTCGAGTATGACATTGAGGTCGCAGAGGGCAAGGATATCCGCAGAGAGCTGTTCAAGAGAGTTGCGGACAGAAGCTGGTATATCCTCGGAATGAAAAACACCGAGCTTACTCTGGAGGACATCTTCCTTAAAATTACAATGGGAGAAAAGGTCGTTCTTTCCAACGAAAAGGCATCCGAAAAGGCTGTTGAGGAGCTTGACAAGATGTCAGAGGAAAACAGCGACATGTCCGATAAAGAGGACAATTCTTCCGAAGAAAAGGAGAGTGAGGAGTAATGGGCGCAATTTTCAGACGAGAGATGAAGGCTTATTTCACATCTCCTATCGCTTACATTTTTATAGCGGTTTTCTACGTTTACACAGGATATTTCTTTGTAATGGGCAATATTTATTCGGGTACTACCGAAATGTCCAACCTGTTTGCGACGGTTTTCACCATTATGATGTTTATGCTGCCGCTGCTGACAATGCGTCTTTTCTCCGAGGAAAAGAAGCAGAAAACAGAGCAGGCTCTGCTGACCGCCCCCGTTAATCTTTTCGAGATAGTTTTCGGAAAATATCTGGCGGCAATGGTGGTTTTCCTCATTTCAATGGGCATTTACGTTGTTTATGCGCTGGTGCTTTACGGAATGGCGGGTAATCTGTCTATTGCAACATTTCTCGGCAATATGCTGGGACTTCTTCTGCTGGGAATGGCATTTATTTCCGCGGGAATATTTGCTTCTGTTCTGACGGAAAATCAGATAGTTTCGGCGATCGTGGGCTTTATCTTCAATATGCTGATGTATATGATAGACGTTATAGCGTCTTCCGTTACGGTCGCACCCATAAAGAGTGTTTTGCAGTCCCTTTCGTTCTATACGAGATATTACGAGTTCACAACGGGCATTATCAATATCGGAAGCGTTATTTTCTTCCTGAGCGTTGCCTTTATATTTAATTTCCTGACAGTTCGTGTGCTTGAAAAGCGCCGCTGGGGTTAATGGGAGGTAATTGCAATGAGTATTAATAAAAAGCGTTTCAAATACGGCTCTATGGCGACTGCGGTTACCGTTGTTGTCATCGTTCTGGTGGTGCTGCTGAATGTTGTTGTGGCACAGCTGGGCAAGCGCACAAATCTGAGCTTTGATATGACACCCGGAAAGACCTTCGAGATAACTCAGGAAACCAAGGATTACCTTGCAACTATCGACCAGCCCGTGAAGATCGTCGTTATGGCGGACGAGCAGGTGTTTGCATCGGGCAGCATTTACTATAAGCAGGCGTATGAGATACTGAAAAAATATGTTATCTGGTCGGACAATATCTCCCTGGAATTTGTCAATATGACCAAGGACCCCACCTATGTCAACAGATACAGCGAGATATACAAGGGCAGCATTAACGAAGGCGATATTGTCATCGAGGCAAACAACAAGATAAGAGTTACCTCGGCTGTTGACCTTTTCAATATCGAAACGGATTATTCCACCTACTACACCACAGGACAGCCCACTATGACGGTGGTTTCCTCAAAGGCGGAGCAGGTGTTTACGTCCAACATTATGTATGTTACCGACGCTAATCCCATGACTGCCTGCATTTTCACCACCGATTCCGCAACTCAGTCCACAAGCTATTATCAGAATATGTTCAACGATAACGGCTATGACGTTGTAAGCTGCGACCCGCTTACCGAGGCAATTCCCGAAGAAGCGGACATTATCGTTATGATAGCACCGCTGAATGACTATCCCGAGGACGTTATCAATAAGCTTTACACCTTCCTCGATAACGGCGGACAGCTGGGCAAAAATCTCATCTACATCGCCGATTACGAGCAGAAATCCACTCCCAACATTGACGCATTCCTTGCAGAGTGGGGAATAAAGGTCGGAAACGGCATTGTCTACGACACCAACACAGAAAATCTTACCAGCATTGGCGGAACTATCCCCGCAATTTATACGGCTGAAATTAACGACAATTATTCGGCAAAGCTGGCTCAACCGTCACTTTCCGTTGTTGTTCCGCTGTCAAGACCTGTTGATGTTCTCTTTGACGAAAAGGACACAAGAAGCACGGAAATAATTCTTTCCAGCTATGACACGGGCTATGTGGTTTCCGAGGATATGCTTACCGAGGACGGCAGACTGGACGAGTCGCAGATAGTTGAAAAGAGCTATAACATTATGGCAATGGGCAGAAAATTCCTGTGGAATTCGGACAATGAGCAGGTGTACAGCAACGTGCTTGCCGTAGGTTCCAGCATGATGCTGGACGAGTACCTGACACAGCTTTCTTATATCAACAACGGCGAATTGTTTGTTGAAACAGTAAACACTATGACCGGAAAGGAAAACGGTATTACCATCGTCCCCAAGGATTTTACAAGCAAGACCTTTGAGAGAACCGACAAGGAGTTTGCCGTTAATCTGCTGATATTTATCGTAGTAATTCCTGTGGCGATAATCGTTGCCTGCATCGTGGTATGCGTTAAGAGGAGAAACAGATGAACAAGAGAGTTAAATGGATCATTGTCGGAGCTGCCGCCGTCCTTGCTTTGGGCGGTGCGGCTGCGGCTCTTATGCTGACAGCTCCCGAGGAAAAGGTTGAGGAAACTTCCGAAGCGGAGGTCACCAGCCGTCTTATTTACGAGAAAAAGCCTGAGGACCTGAAAAAGCTTACCGTTAAAAACGAAAGCGGCGGCTATGAGATAGTTTCCGACGGACATGGCAGCTTTACCATAGAGGAACTGAAGGAGGCTCCGCTGGATACCGATTCCATCGCATCGGCAGCTGACAAGGCTTGCTCTGTGACCATTCAGGACACTGTTGCGGAAAATGCCCCTGACCTGTCTATTTACGGACTTGATTCTCCCAGGGCGGAAGTGCGTGTTGAATTCGGCGATTCACAGGGCACGGTCAAGGAATTTCTTGTGGGTGACGTATCTCCAAAGAGCAGCAAGACATACTTTTCCTTCAAGGGCGAGAATGATGTTTATCTCATAAACACCACCGACATCAACGGCTATCTCAAGAAGGAATTTGACTTTATCGAGAAAGAGGTTTTCCCGTCTGCAAGCAGCGACGGAACCACGCCCGCTATTGAGGAGATAATTATCAGCCGCCGTGACATTCCCTACGCTATTGAAATATCCTATGACGAGCGGCAGGACGATGACAGCGTCATGTCGGGTAATTCGTCTACTCATGTTATGGTCGCACCCGTAAAACTTGACCTTAACCCCGACACGTCCTCAGATGTGCTGAACGGGCTTTACGGACTTACTGCGCTGGAGCCTGTCGTTGTTGCCCCCACCGAGGAGCAGCTTGCGGAATATGGTCTGACCGATGACACCTGTTTCGGAAAGATGGCAATGAAGCTCACTGACGGTATTTTCAGAATGACCTTCGGAAATGAGTTCAAGGACGAAAGCGACGAGGGCTATTACTGCTATGTCAACGGCTTTGATGTTATCTATAAGTTCAGAAAGGTGTCCCTGCCCTGGGCAACGGTAATGCCGCTGGATATTACAACGACTATGATAACCTCAAACTATATTTTCGATATTACGTCTATGGAAATAAAGACTGCCGACCGTACCTACGGCTTCACCATGACAGGCGCCGGCAATGACGATTTCGTTGTTAAGCTGGACGGCAAGGACGTGGAGCTTGACAGGTTCAAGACCTTCTATCAGTTCGTGCTGCGTACTGCTGCGGAGGAGCTGTATCTGGAGGAAACGGACAAGGAACCGTATCTGACCGTAACCATTAACGCTAAGAACGGAAACACCGATGTTGTTGAGTTTATTGCAGACAGCGACAGAATGACAATTATCAGGCTCAACGGCAATGCGAATTTCCGCTGCAGAACGGCGTACACCGACCGTTTGCTGGAAAATCTGAATATCCTCGAAAACGGTGGAGAATTTATTACTACTTGGTGATTTGTTTCGGCAAAATATTTGATTGATATATGATATAATGGTAATGTTCCCGAAATTTTCCCGAGGGAAAATCATACAAATAAAAAGTTAAAATTTTAGCTATAATTATTTGCAAAAATGCTTGAAATGTTGAGATGTTTGTGCTATAATTTTAACATAGGATAAATTCGTATTTCGGGGACAAATTTTCAACTAACAAGGGAGGATAACATAATGAGTGAAAAGAAGATAGAAAAGACAGATTCTGCAAAGAATGAGTTTTTCAGCTACAAGGGTTTTCCGCTTGTGAGAAATAAAGACACAATTTATTATGGCAATATGTATGACAAATACGTGATCATGATGCAGATACAGGAAACCACAAAGGTTGGAAATCTGGACGTTGCAAGCAAGGTCAAGATCTATCAGATGGCTACCGATGAAAAGCTCAACCCTGTTCAGGCTGTTGTTAAGAGCACCGAAAAGAGCGGTCTGTATGAGGCTTTGGATATTGCACATGCTTGGCTGACAAGAGCGGGCTGATTTCTGACATAAAATTATCAAAATACGAAAGCCGTCCCAATGGGTGAACCTTGGGGCGGCTTTTTCGTTCAGACAAAATGGCAAAAAGAAAACCGCTCGGAAAAACCGAACGGCTTTTGGTGGAAACTATAGGGCTCGAACCTATGACCCTCTGCTTGTAAGGCAGATGCTCTCCCAGCTGAGCTAAGCTTCCGTATCAACATTATAATTATATCACAATTAAAGCTGTTTGTCAAGTGTTTTTGCAAATTTTTTTAAAAAGCAGTCCTTCCGTGATGGGAAGGACTGCGAAAATCATCTTCTTGCGTGTTCTCTGACCTTATTGTTCTTGACCTTGTACATTATTCGGTCGGCGATCTTGATGTAATCGTCCAAGGAACTGCCTTTTTCGGGAACGACGATGTGAGTTCCTATGCTGGCAGATACCTTGTACTTTTTGCCTGAGGTGCTGTTGAAATCCTTCAGATAATTTGTGACTGCTCGGACAAAATCCTCGCCCTCGGAATCATCTGCCACAATTCCTGCTGCAACGAATTCATCTCCGCCGAATCTTGCAACGATGTACTTTTCGCCGCAGGCTTCTTTAAGGGCGTTGGAAACGGTGATGATGGCAACATCTCCTTCGTTATGACCGAACACATCGTTGATATATTTCAGCTCGTCCATATCCGCAGAAGCGACCAGCAGCTTTTTGCTTTCGGAAACACACTCCTTGATAATGGACGGTACCACACGGTAAAATCCTCGGCGATTGAAGGTGTTTGTCATGGAATCGTGGACGTACATTTCCTCCAGCTTGTGGACAGAAGCCCTCAGCTCGCCCTGAATTCTGACATTTTCCAATACCAGCGACAGATTTTTCCGCCAGGAATTGAGGTTGTAGAAATTGTAATAATTAGAGTTTTGCTTGTTGGCTGTGTAGTCTATGACCATATATCCGATGCTTCTGTCCTGAAAATGAAGCGGTATAAAGATAAGCGTTCCAAGCTCCTCGATCTCTTTATGAAAATCGGGGATAAGCTCTGCGGAGGTGAAATCACGGAGCGGCTTTATTTCTTTATTTTCTACATACAGGAAGGGGGTGATCTTTTCGGTGTAGCCTTCCTTGATATACGCATTGCGCAGCTCTTCATCTCCGCCGAAAAGCACCTTGTCGGAATAATTCTCGCAAAGGCATATCCATATTTTTTTAGACCAGATCTGATCGATGTACGGCTTAATGCGTTCGGCGGTCTTTTTCATGGAACCGAAGCCTGTAAGGTCCTCGACCATTCGGCTCATGGTATTGGAATACTCGTTCAGGCTGTCGATCTCCACATAAAGACGGTGCTTGAGGTCGTTATCGTAGCTGCCTGAGATCTCACGGCAGCCGCAGGACTGAGCATAGTCCATTTGCGGCTCGATCTCCGTTCGTTTGGGCGGTTTGCCGCCGTCGAACAGCTCTTTGAATATTCGTACGACCTCTTCTCCGACCTTTTCCGTATTCAGTCTGCCTGTGGTAATGGTTGGAGTGTGGACGGAGGCTTCCTTTATTCCGTCAAGCCCCGAAACGGCAATATCGCCGGGGACGTTAAATCCAAGCGAATTCAGCTTTGCGCAGACGCCTATCGCCATTGAATCGTTGGCGCAGACAAAGGCTTCGGGCATTTCCATTCCCGAATCATAGAAACGCTGAACGGCTTCTGCGGCAGGGGTTCCCCAGAAAAATCCGTAATCCACACGTTCGGGTTCATACTTTATTCCATGGGCTTCAAGGGCTTTCTTGTATATTTCCAGACGCTCCTCCGACTGAGGATTGCCTTTCATTCCGCTGATAAAGTTAATTTTCGTAAATCCGTGATGGTCAAGAAAATGGGACATAATATTTTCCATTGCGTTGTTATAGCCCATTGCGACAGTATAGCAGCCTTCAATGTCAACATCGATGGAAATGACGGGAATTTCCGCCTCCTTGCAGCGTTTAACAAGCTTCTCGATAACTCCTGCATGCTTGATGCTGAGGCTGACGATAACAAGACAGTCCAGCAGGTCACAGTTTACAAGGTTGAAAATGTTGCCTTCACCGTGATCACTGAGATCGTCGCTGTAATAGGTAGTAAATGCCTGAAAAGCTACGACAGTAAAGCCCGAAACGACGGCAGCATAGGATATTGAGTTGAATATCTTTGTTTGGTATTCGTTGTCTATACCCGAAAAGCAAAGACCGATAACCGGCTTTCTTCCCTCGATTTTTTTCATAGC
Source organism: Oscillospiraceae bacterium (assembly GCA_016302225.1). Taxonomy (GTDB): domain Bacteria; phylum Bacillota; class Clostridia; order Oscillospirales; family Ruminococcaceae; genus UMGS1889. The sequence goes on from JAEDOB010000014.1 coordinate 8,561, forward strand.
TTCAGCTTCTTTCCTGTGATCTCGGTTTTATGCGGTATGCTGTAAAGGCTTTCAAATCTATACATAATAATTATAACATATGTCAAAAGCAAATTTACAGCTATATTGTTAATTCTTTATGACTTTTTATACCGATTATCTGTTTTCTGTTGAAAAATACCGTCGAAAATCTTGACAAAATGCGCAGATTGCATTATAATAGACGTAGAGGTGAGAAAATGAAATATCTCGATTACATATCCTGGGACGATTACTTTATGGGAGTTGCCCTTCTTGCCGCAAAGCGCAGCAAGGACCCCAACACAAGGGTAGGCGCATGTATCGTCAGCAATCACAACATTATCATTTCCACAGGCTATAACGGTTTCCCGAAGGGCTGTGATGACGATATTTATCCTTGGGACAGGGAAGGGGAGTACAGTGACACTAAGTACCCATATGTAGTGCATGCCGAGCTGAATGCCATACTGAATTCCGAGGGGCGTTCGCTGCTTGATTCACGGCTTTATGTCAGCCTTTTTCCCTGTAATGAGTGTGCGAAGGCGATAATTCAGTCGGGTATCAGCGAGATAGTTTATCTGGGCGATAAGTATGCGGATTCCGACAGCACGAAGGCATCAAAGCGTATGCTGGCATCTGCGGGAATAAAGATCCGCAAGCTGGAGCCAAAAAATGATAAGATAGAGCTTGAATACAAATAAACGGAGGTAATTGTTATGGAAGATAAAGCAAAAATGAGCGAGCAGGAGCTTGTGGATATGCTGGATAAGCTTTTTGACGAGGGCGGCGGACATGTAAATGTGCGTACCTCGGGTGACGGAGGATTTAACGTTGACACGTTCAGAGCCAGCGACGGTGCCTGCAAAAACGGTGCCTGCTTACAGCCTACGGAGTATCTTGAAAAATACGATAACGAGTAATGAAACACCTTGCTGCCGAGTGGGAAAAATTCCTGTTCGGCAGTTTTATTTTGCCAAATTCTATTGACATTAGGGGGAAAATAGTGTATGATAATGTAAATACAGAACGGGGGTCGAATAATGGGCAAGCTGGACGACAATAAAAAGCAAAAGCAGGACGCTTTGCTTGAAACAGCGTTTCAATTGTTTATGACAAAGGGAATAAGCAAGACATCTATTTCGGATATTGTAGAGCAGGCAGGTGTCGCAAAGGGGACGTTTTATCTCTATTTCAAGGACAAATACGATATTTACGACAGGCTTATCTGTCACAAGGCAAGTGAGCTTTTCCGTCAGGCGGCGATTGAACTGAGTGCTCAGCCCGACGGCATTCCAAGCTTTGAGGACAGAATGGTTTTTATCATTGACAGTATAATTAATCAGCTTATAGCAAATCCCGATCTTCTGAAATTTATCTCGAAAAATCTAAGCTGGGGAATTTTCAAAACAGCCATAAGTAAACCTGTTTACAACGAAGAATTTAATTTCAGCCAGCTTTATGTAAATTATCTTGCCAGAAGTCTGGAGAAATATTCTCAGCCTGAGATAATGCTTTTTACCATTGTTGAGTTTGTCAGCTCTGTTTGTTACAGTCCCATACTTTACAAAGAGCCTGTTGACATTGAAACTATGAAACCGTTTATTTTTGCAAATGTCAGAAGCATTATCCGTGATTTCCGAATTGATGATGAAAATTAAGTAATTATAGCAAACGTCATTTATATTTCTGCCCGCCGAAGGCGGGGGAGAACACCCTATTGATCAAAGACCGTTCACGCTGCCGAAAATGGCTGTGTGAACGGTGTTTTTATCGGTTTATACTGTATCTTTCCATTGTCATTGAATTGCATATCTTTACTATGGATTTTGCGGCGGAGTCGTCGAGAGTGCCTTCCCAGTCGCCCGATTCGCTTAGTGCGATAAGCTTGTTGTTTTCATCGACTATATAAAGGGTATATATTCCCGCATCACAGGCGGCAGCTTCACCCTTCATTTCCGCAGATGTGTTTATTTGGGGTATCTTTTCGGTGCACTTTATGATTTTTTCGGGGTCGGTATGCGCAGCGGGACGGCTTTTGTAATAGACCTCGTCATAGAGAATATCAAGCAGCGTTCGTCCGTCATCTTTATTTTCAAGACAGGCAAAGTCAAAGTAATAAATATTTCCGAGATCGTCTGTAAAGCTGCCCGAATGCTGATAGCCCCATGCGAAGTTGTAATATTCGTTGACAAAAACTATCCTGCCCTTTTCAAACTCTTCACCGTTTGCCGCATAATTTTCGTCAAAGCAGGGAGCTTCTTTGGTTTCGATGATATTTTCCTCGGAAATAAGCTCGTCTGAGAGCAGCTTTGGAAATGCAGAGATCTGCCACCCGTAACCTGTGCTGTAAAGCGTTATCTGTCCGTTTTTATCGAAAAGAAAGCCCCTCTCGGTGGTGCACACGCCATCATTTTCGATAAACAGTGTGACATACTCCATACCGATAGTTTCGTCCGTTTCGTCGTTTCTGAATGTAACGGAATAAAATTCGGTGAGATAGTCGGCATCGACGGGTTCGGCGTCCTTTAAAGTGTCAAGTATTTCCCCAAGTTTTTCAATGCTTTCGGCTTCGGATATTTCCTTTTCGTAGGTAATGCGCTTATCGTCAACATTTTCCGTAATTCTGCCGATAACGGTAAAGCCGCTTATATCTAAGGGGATCTCAGGCTTTTCTGTTTCTGCGGCAGTCGTTTCGGTATTGCTTACGGTCGTGGTCGTTTCGGGAATATCGGTTGGCTGTTCATTATTGCAGCCGGGGAGAATTGCTGCAGTAATTGCCGCAAGCAGAAGAGAGATAGCTTTTTTCATATGGCACCTCTGATAAATTTTGATTAAAATATATACGTTTAAATGGGAGTGCTTTTATGGCAATTTATAGTAAACGTCATATATATTTCTGCCCGCCTTCGGCGGGCAGAAATATATATCTAACAAAAATTACGCTGAAAGTAAAATTATTTTTGTAGTTTACGATAAGAAAAAATCAGTAGGAATTAATAAGGAATTCTCTTGCTGCGGCGTATTTCTTCATTCGCTCGGCAGTTTTTTCGGCAGGCTCGGAATTTGCGGGAGTGCGGGTAAGGTCGCTGTTATGGGCAAGGTCTGCAAGCTTTACCGCTTTTGCTATCTTATTCTTTGACAGCCTTGCAACATAATCCATATATCCGAGATCTTCATCGTGAGTGAGAAGTGTGACGGCTTCAATAATTTCCTCGGGAAAACCCTCTTTCCGCAGATCGTCGGCGGTCGTGGGTGTGTCCTCAATAACATCGTGGAGAAGTGCGGCGCAGGCGGTCAGCTCGTCGGTCATCTGCTCGGCAAGGTGATAGGGGTGGAATATGTAGGGAATACCGCCCCTGTCAAGCTGTCCCTGATGGGCATTGTAGGCGTAAACAATTGCTTTTCTTGTCAAATCGGTGTAGATCATAGGGCAATAACTCCTTTGTATATTAGAAAAATCAGTAATGCTGTCTGCGCCAGAATTATCAGCGGAATTCCGATCATAAACCGCTTATGCTTTGTCTTGTGCCTGAAAAGAAGCATTGAGATAAGCGTTCCCACGGCACCGCCAAGAAATGAAACCGCAAAAAGATCTTTTTCGGGAACACGCCATTTGTGCCGTTTTGCCGCCGACTTATCCACAGCCGACATAATAAATCCGACTGCATTTACAACAATGAAATATACCGCAAAAAGTGTTTTTATATCAATCGTCATTTTCATTCTCCGGAATAATAACGATCGCCTGGCTTTCCATCTGCTTGAAACGATACTCGAACAGCTCCATAGGATAAGCGGTGCGTCCTTTAAGCGGGTCATTTACATAAACAAGCTTCTGCTCGAGATCATAGCCTGTCAGCACCATACAATGCTCGTTGCGTATCCAGGTAACGACATTTCCCGTTTCCTTGTCTATCCATTGCTTGTCGTAGTAGCATTCCTTCATATCACCCGTTGCCCAGATAATAACGGGAGTGCCGTTTGCTATGTATCGGTAAAGCTGACGGGGAGTGGAGCCTGTGATATTTTTCACTTCTGCCGACGAATTTTTACTTTCAAGATACTTGTTTGCGCAGCGTTCTATTACACCCGCAAAGCAGCCGTATGCAAATACCGAGGTAGGGTCGCCCACGAAAACCTTTCGGTAATCGCTTGCCCGATATTCGCCCTTGTCAAGCCATTTATCCGCCAGTTCAATGTGCGTTGCGGGAAATCCCGCATACTGCAGAGCCATTGCAAGGGAGGTGACCTCGCAGCCTGTGGGAAGCTCGGGATTTTGGAGTATCCTCGGCACATTTATAAACCATTTATCGGGCAGTACTGCCACACCGACGGACGCATCGACCGCTTTCGAAGCAAGCTCCTTGTTGCTTTTTGACCGCACTATCACGGAATATTCGCCCACAGGCTTGCCCACATATTTCACGGAATATGCGGACATATCCGCAAAGCTTTTGCCGCCGTCAAGACTTATCTCGTATTTATCCGACCTGTCGGGAGATATTATACGTACTTCGATAACGCTGTCGTTTGCTAAACGCTGATGCTGTACATTTACGGAAATTTTTACTTCCGAGGGCTTGACCTCTTCAACAATTTCAACTGCTTCTGTGACCTGCTGTTTGTTTCTGCGCCTTACCCTTTCTGCAGCTGCTGTGGCTGCATCTGCCTTAACCGAAGGTATCGTTCCCATCATAAATGCAGCCGCAAGCAGGCAGGCTGCTGTTTTTTTCATATCCATAATATAGCTCCAAATAATCAGTATATCCAAATTATAACATAAATACACAGAATTGTCTATATGCAGAAGTAATGAAACATTTTTTGACGGAAATCAACTATTATGCTATTTAAACATTTTTAATTAAGAAAACACTGGATTAATCGACATTTATATTTGCTTGGGTGACGTGTAACAGGTGGGTGTTCCCCCGCCGAAGGCGGGGGAACACCAAATAATTATTATTTTCTTACCGGACTGAAATGTTGTTTACGATTTGAATTATAAATCATAACAAATTCAGCTGCAGAAAATGTTATAATGTATACGATTACATCATGTTGCGGAGGAATATTTCTATGAGCGAAAATTATCCTTTCAGAAACAGCAAATTACCGACAGATGAGAGAATTGCCGACCTGCTTTCCCGTCTGACGGCAGATGAAAAGGCGAAGATGATGTCCCATAATCAGGCGGGAGTGCCTCGGCTTGGAATAAATGAATATCATATCGGCTGCGAGATCGCTAGGGGCTTTGTTTCGAGAGATGAAAGCGAGCCGTCTACCGTATTTCCTCAGCCTGTGGGACTTGCGTCCACCTTTGATACCGAGCTTATGGAGAATATCGGAAAAATAGCTTCGGACGAATCGAGATATTACTGGGACAAAAGCGGCAGAAACCGTTGGCTGTGCGTTTGGGGACCCACCGTCGATCCCGAACGTGACCCCCGCTGGGGACGCACCGAGGAGGCTTACGGCGAGGACGCTTACCTTGCGGGACAGATGTCGGCGGCATACACAAGAGGTCTTGCGGGAACTGACGAGTTCTATCTGAAAACCGTGCCGACACTCAAGCATTTTTGTGCAAACAACAGCGAATTCAACCGTGTTGACGGTTCGTCAAATATTACACCGAAGCTTTTGAGAGAATACTATTACCGTCCCTTTGAATATGCCATAAGAGAGGGCGGAGCGGCGTCCGTTATGACGGCTTATAACGAGCTGAGCGGCGTTCCTGCGTGCATGAACCCCGATCTGCAGAAGCTTTTGAAGGACGAGTGGGGACTTACCTTTGTTGTTACCGACGGCGGAGATTTTTCGCAGAACGTCAACGACCATCATTTCTGCGAAACTCACGCCGAGGCTTTGAAATGGTGTCTGAAAAACGGCTGTGACACTATGACCGACAGCGAGGAAATAGTTTACGCCGCTGTCTGTGACGGTCTGAAACGTGGAATCATCACCGAAGCAGACCTTGACAAGGCGCTGACAAATGTGTTTAAGGCAAGGTTCCGTTTGGGCGAATTTGACGAGGAATGTCCCTATAACCACCTTGATATCGAAGTGAATTCCGAGAATGCAAAGCGCATTAACCGCCGTGCCGCAGATGAACAGATATGCCTTTTGAAAAACGATGGGATTCTTCCTTTGAACATTGAAAAGTTCAAAGCGGGAGCAAGGCTTGCAGTTGTAGGTCCCAATGCGGACGAGTGCTTCAAGGATTGGTACTGCGGCTGTTCAAAGTACAGCATTACCGTAAAAGAGGGCTTTGAGCGTCTTATCGGAAAGGAGAATGTTGTCTTTGATAACGGAAATGATATTGTCCGCATAAGGTCCGCATTTACGGGAAATTTCATCAGGATTGCCGAGGACGGAGCTGTTATTGCCGACGGTGATACCCACAATGCCGCCGAATTTGAGCGTATTGACCGCGGCGAGGGAAATAACCTTTTCCGTGAAGTGAAAAGCGGGAAATATCTTGTTGAAACGGGCGAAAAATTCCGTGCAGACAGCGAAACTGTTTTTGAATGGTTCGTCAAGGCTTTGATTAACGGAGATGCTTGTGCGGACGGATATTACCGTTTTAAGGACAGGCTGGGAAATATTATCGGCGTTGATGAAAAGGGCTTTCTTACCAACGCAAAAACGGGCATTGATTCGGACAAGCAGGCGTTTGAAATTTGTGTGATCTCAAAGGGAAGTGACCGTATCGCAAAGCTGGCCGCCGAGTGCGAGAGTGTAATTCTTTGCTGCGGAAATGACCCTATGATAGGCGCAAGAGAGTGTATTGACAGGGCAACACTTGAACTGCCCGCACATCAGGCGGAGCTTTTTGAAGCGACTTACGAAAATCCCCGAATGGTGCTTATGCTGATTTCAAGCTACCCTTACGCAATTCGCCGTGAAAAGGAGCTTGCAGGGGCGATAATCAGCACATCTCACGCAGGGGACGAGCTGGGAAATGCCGCTGCTGCCGCCGTTTTCGGTCTGACAAATCCAGCCGCACGTCTGCCCCTGACCTGGTACAAGAGCGAGTACGATCTGCCCGATATTGCCGATTATGACATTGAGAAAAACGGCGTTACATATATGTATTTCAAGGGCGAGCCACTGTTTCCGTTCGGTCACGGGATGTCATATTCAAAATTCAAGTATGAGAAAATGGAGATAGTTCCCGCAAAAATCGGCGGCTGTACGGTTAATGTCACGGTGAAAAATATCTCGGAAATTGACGGAGATGAGGTCGTTCAGGTTTATTTCAACCGTGTTGACGACGGGGAAAACTGTCCGAAAAAGAAGCTTTGCGGCTTTAAGCGTGTTAATATCAAGGCGGGGGAAACGGTCGATGTTATCATTCCCGTAAGCGCAAGGTCGCTTGAGATTTACGATGTGAGGACGGAAAAAATGGTCACTCCATCGGGCGTTTACAAGTTCCTTGTTGGTGCTTCTTCTGCGGATATACGTCTGTTGGGAACTGTCCGGCTGAACGGTTCGGAGCTTATGCCGAGGAGTGTAAACAGCGTTGTCAAGGCGAAAAACTTCGACCGCTGCGACAGGGCATCGCTTGATTTTGCAAAGTCGGAAAATGACTGGTATATCCGCACAACCGACTGGGGCGGAACGTTTTTCTACGACGGATTTTCCGCCGAAAATGAAGTGCGGGCTGTACGCCTTTCCGTTTCCGCACCCGCCGCACCTGCTAAGATAAAGATAACCGCCGCCGAAACGGTATCGGCAGAAGCGGAGATAAAATGCTCTCCCTCTGCGGAAAGCTTTACGGAATATACTGCGGAATTTGACCGTCCGATAAAGGGAGATTTCGGGTTGATGATGGAGCTCTCGGGTATGTGCGGATTGTACTCGTTTGAATTGATATGATTTTGTTTTTGCACCTTCGGCAGAGCAGCTTCTGTCGGGGGTGCTTTTCTTAATTGGCTTTGTTTATTTGCCGTCTTTGTCAACAGAGCGATTAATAATTTGTATGAAAAGTCAAACAAATCGATTCAGCTGTTAAGTTTGGTTTGATTTTGTTAAGTTTTGCAGAACAATTAACAAAATAATAATTGATAATATTTTTGACCTGTGATATACTGTGAACAAGTAGGTTTGTGTATGTGGTTTTGTGCCGAGAGAATCCTATAATTCAATGGGTGTCAGTATGATATTTCTGAATATGTCGGTTGTTCAATATTTCCGATTATTTGGAATGTTCGGAAAAGCATTCAAGGCTTAATAATGGAGATAAAAATCAATGATCGAAGGAATAGCAAAGCAGCAATTGATTAAAGCAGGGTGGTATCCCGGAAGAAAAATTAACATCTCTCAATATGAAAATGTTTATGAAAAATACGGATATAATTTTTTCCCGGCAGCAAGAAGATTTGTTGAGGAATTTGGAGATCTATATATTGAGGATAGCTTTTATATTGATGTTTATGGAAAAAAGCGAGTATTAACACATCAATCTTCTACTGAGGCAATTCAGTTTACTTTTCCTATGCCTGAGGAAGTGCGTGAATTAGTTGGTCGGGATATTGTACCCGTGGCAATGCTGTATCACATGGAAACTTGTATGTACATATCGGAAGACGGAAAATTTTATCAAAATGAACGAGTTGGCGGATTGGTAGCTGAAAACTCAGATCAGCTTTGGAATGAGTATTATGGCGCCGTGCGTGGATTCGCAACATGGGAAGAATTAAAAGAGGGAAAAGGAAGAACGATGTTTACGCAGACTGTTGAGCAATTTATTTAACATATCAAAGGAGCAGTAATTTTGAAAATATACAGATTACTTTATGAAGAAAGAGCGATTTCATGTATTTTTTCTAATGAGAAGAATAAAATAAGCAGTTCGGAATTTCTGAAAAAATATATGTCGGATATTAATTCAGATAGACGTTTTGAAAATTGGGACGTATCGCATTTTTGTACCAAGAGATTGAAAAATAGGGTGGGCAAACACCGCAATATTATGCACTATGATTTACTGTTTGCAATTGCAGATGATAAAAGCAAGGCTGCATTAGAGAATAGATTTTCTGATTGCATTCAGTTTCTTGATGCGGTAAATGATGATGAACCTTCCGAAAAATATTATTTTCTTAATCCGTTCAGAAGTGTGGAAGGATTAGATTTTGATAAATCGGAATGCAGCTTCATACCGGATTCAAGAATACCGAGTTCAATTTACAAGTATGTTTTTAGAAAAGATGTTGAATATTATCCTATATTC
>JAEDOB010000206.1 GCA_016302225.1 Oscillospiraceae bacterium
GCTCAGAATGAAAAGATCCACATCTACGCTTACAGCGAGGTTGAGGAAGTTAACGGATTTGTGGGCAACTTCACTGCTAAGATCAGGAAAAAGGCTCGCTATGTTGACACAACTAAGTGCACAGGCTGCGGCGTATGTACCGAGAAATGTCCTCAGAAGAAGGTTCCCAACGAGTTTAACCTTGGTCTTAACACAAGACGTGCTATTTACATTCCCTTTGCTCAGGCTGTTCCCAAGGTAGCTACCATTGACGCTGATTACTGCACAATGCTGAAAACAGGCAAGTGCGGCGTTTGCTCAAAGGTCTGCACCGCAGGCGCTATCGACTACAAGCAGCAGGACGAGATCATTGAGGAAAAGTACGGCGCAATCGTTGCGGCTACAGGCTACAACCCTATCAACATCGAAAAGTATGACGAGTTTGCTTATTCTCAGAGCAAGGACGTTGTTACTTCCCTTGAGCTTGAGAGACTGATGAATGCTGCAGGTCCTTCCAGCGGTACTCTTATCAGACCCTCTTACCTTGACAAGCAGGACGACCCCAAGGCTCACCCCAAGACCATTGTTTTCGTACAGTGCGTTGGTTCCAGATCGGACGATGGCTGCGGAAAGCCTTACTGCTCCAAGATATGCTGTATGTACACTGCTAAGCACGCTATGCTTATCAGAGAAAAATATCCCGATACAGATGTTTATGTATTCTACATTGACGTTCGTACTCCCGGTAAGCTCTTTGACGAGTTCTACCGCAGAGCTGTTGAACAGTACGGCGTTCACTACATCAAGGGTATGGTCGGCAAGGTTGCTCCTCAGCCCGACGGCACTCTTTCCGTTCAGGCTTCCGATCTTATCGCTAACAAGCAGCTCCATATCAATGCCGATCTGGTGGTTCTCGCAACCGCTATCGAGCCTGATAAGACTGCTCGCTCCGTTGCTACTATGCTCAGAGCAAGTATGGATACAAACGATTTCTTCACCGAGGCTCACGCAAAGCTTCGTCCCGTTGAAAGCCCCACAGCAGGCGTTTTCCTCTCGGGCGTTTGTCAGGGTCCCAAGGATATCCCCGAGACTGTTTCTCAGGCAAGTGCCGCTGCCGCTAAGGTTATCGGTCTTCTTGCCAAGGACAAGCTCACAGGTAACCCCTGCGTCGCTCAGCCCGACGAGCTTATGTGCAACGGCTGCTCCTCCTGCGAAAAGGTTTGCCCCTACGGCGCTATCACCTATTCCGACAAGGAATTCAGACAGCCTGACAGAACTGTGGCTATCCGCCGCGTTGCTTCCGTTAACGAAGCTGTTTGTCAGGGCTGCGGAGCTTGTACTGTTGCTTGTCCTTCGGGAGCAATGGATCTGAAGGGCTTCTCCAATAAACAGATTATGGCGGAGGTAGATGCAATATGCAAGTAAACGAAAACAAGGAATTCAGACCCAAGATCGTTGCATTCTGCTGCAACTGGTGCTCCTATGCAGGCGCTGACCTGGCAGGCACCAACAGACTTAATTATCCCGCAGATGTTAAGATAATCCGAGTACCCTGCTCCTGCCGTGTTAACCCTATGTTTATCCTCCGTGCCTTCCAGAGAGGCGCTGACGGCGTTATTATGTGCGGCTGCCACCCCGGTGACTGCCACTATACATCGGGCAACTACTTCGCAAGAAGAAGAATGACTCTCCTCTTCTCTATGCTTGATTTTATGGGCATTGAGAGAGAGAGAACAAGAGTTGAATGGGTATCCGCTGCAGAAGGCGCAAAATTTGCAGCCACAATGAATGAGTTCGTCGAGACCGTTGCTAAGCTCGGCGAAAACAAGAGATTGGAGGATCTGAGATGCAAGAAGCAGTGATAAAGCGTGCCAAAGAGCTTCTGGCTGACGGTACTGTTAACCGTGTTATTGGCTGGAAAGCAGGCGAATTTGCTTACGATACGACTCCTGCTGTTTTCACATCAGCTGAGGAGCTGGACGCAGACTTCATCTACAACGATTTCTGTGCGCCCAATCTTTCAAAATACATCATCAAGGAATCCCGCAAGGAGGGCAAGCTCCTTGTATTCCTGAAGCCCTGCGATACTTACAGCTTCAACCAGCTTCTCAAGGAGCACAGAATTATCCGTGAAAACGTATATATCATCGCTGTTCCCTGCACAGGCAAGGTTGACGCTGACACCGTTAAGTCTAAGGGTATCAAGGGTATCACAGGTATGGAGAGCGATGGCGAGACCGTTACTATCCACACTCTTTACGGCGACAAGACTATGCCCAAGTCCGAAACTCTCGGTGACAAGTGCAAGACCTGCAAGAGCAAGAAGCACGTTATTTTCGATGAGATAATAGGCGAGGACGGCGAGGTAAATGACGACGGTGCACGCTTTGAGCTTGTTGAAAAGCTTGAAATGATGACCGCTGACGAGCGTTACGATTTCTGGAGAGGCGAACTTTCCAAGTGTATCCGCTGCAACGCCTGCCGCAATGTATGTCCTGCCTGCTCCTGCGAAAACTGCGTATTCGATAACCCGAATTCAGGCATCGCTCAGAGAGCGGCTACCGATTCCTTTGAGGAGAATATGTTCCATCTTATCCGCTCCTTCCACGTTGCGGGCAGATGCACCGACTGCGGCGAATGTACAAGAGTTTGTCCTCAGAACATTCCTCTCCACCTTATCAACCGCAAGTACATCAAGGATATAAACGAGTTCTACGGTGATTACCAGGCAGGCTCCGACCTTGAGACAAGAGCTCCTCTCAACGCTTACACATTCGATGACTGCGAGCCTAATATCGTATACAAAAGAGGAGGTAACGAATAATGTTCAAGCTTCCTATTGATAAATTAAACGACTTCTTTGCGGCTGTTTCCGCTTCCCAGTCACTTTATATGCCCGTTGACGGCAATGACGGCAGAGCAAGCTACAAGAAGTGGAGCGAGGGCGTGACCCTCAGCAAGGCTCTCAACACCGTAAGAAGCGCTAAGGACTTCTTCTTCCCCCAGACCGAAAATCTCTGCGACTTCAACAGAAACGGTCTGAACATCGAGATAATCGACAACAGAACCGAGAGCGAGGACTTTGTTGTATTCGGCGTTCGTGCCTGCGACGCAAGAAGCTTCACTATCCTTGACAAGGTTTTCCTGGTTGACCCTGTGGACAGCTACTATGCTACACGCAGAGAGCACGGCACTATCGTTACTATGGCGTGTACTGCACCCGAGGAAAACTGCTTCTGCAATGTTTTCGGCATTGACGCTGCTGCTCCCGAGGGAGACGCTGCCTGCTGGATGACTGAGGACGCTCTTTACATCAAGGCTAACAACGAAAAGGGCGAGAAGTTCATCGAGTCCGTAAAGAGCCTGCTTTCCGAATGCGGCAGTGAGGCTGTTGAGGCTCAGCAGAATCAGACAAAGGCTATTATGGAAAAGCTCCCCTTTGCAGGTATTTCCACCGATTATTTCAGAAAGAACACTCTTCTCGAGATATTCAACTCCGACAAGTGGGCTAAGCTTTCAGAGGCTTGTCTCGGCTGCGGAACCTGCACATTCGTGTGTCCCACCTGCCAGTGCTACGATATCAAGGACTATGATACCGGTCACGGCATTAAGCGTTACCGCACTTGGGACAGCTGTATGTATTCCGATTTTACAAGAATGGCTCACGGAAACTCCAGAAATACTCAGCTCCAGCGCTTCAGACAGAGATTTATGCACAAGCTCGTTTATTTCCCCGACAACAATAACGGTGAATTCGGCTGTGTTGGCTGCGGACGCTGCCTGTCCAGATGCCCCATTTCTATGAATATCGTTAAGGTCGTCAAGACTTTCGGAGAGGAGTAATGAATAATGCTGAATGAAACTTTGATCCCAAAACTCGGCGTTGTTACCGATATCCGTCAGGATACTCCCGACGTCAAGACCTTCCGTGTTGTGGGAACAGACGGAAAAAAGCTTTTTGAACATATTCCCGGACAGTGCGCTATGCTTTCTATCCCCGGAGTAGGCGAGGGTATGTTTTCCATCACTTCTTCGCCTACAAACAAGGAATTTATGGAATTTTCCATCAAGAAGTGCGGCTGCCTTACCTCCTGGCTCCATATGATGGACGTTGGTCAGCAGAT
>JAEDOB010000207.1 GCA_016302225.1 Oscillospiraceae bacterium
GGTATTTCTTCAAGCGCAAATCAAATACTATTTGTAAACAAACAGGAGGAACGCCATTTTAAAAATCTCCGAAAATTCAACATTCATCACTGATAATTTAACATTTTTATTATGCTTGACAAATCCGCAAAAATCATATATAATATAAGCAATTGCCGTAAAAAGGCTGATTATTTCACTAAGGAGCATTAAAAATATGAAAAAAAAGATACTTAATATAGGTATGGCGGCTATACTTGCAGGTGCAATTTTTACGGGCTGTCAGGGAAATCCCACCGTTGAAGAAGGCTCATACACCACCGCAGCGGAAACGGAATCGGCTGCAGCTTTTGACGGCTTCTACAACTTCGACCCTCCGCAGGTGGGCGAAAAGATAGCTGTTATCAAGGTCAAGGACTATGGCGAGATAAAGATAAAGCTGTTCCCCGAGCAGGCTGCAAAGAGCGTTGAGAACTTCACAGGTCTTGCGGATATGGACTATTACGACGAGCTTATCTTCCACCGTATCATCGAAAACTTTATGATACAGGGCGGCGACCCCAAGGGCAACGGCACAGGCGGAAACAGCATCTGGGGCACGGATTTTGACGGCGGCATTCCCGAGGGACTGTACCATTTCAGCGGCGCAGTTGCATACGCAAACTCAGGCTCCACCTCTACCAACGGCAGCCAGTTCTATATCGTGAACACCCCCGAAGGCTATGTAAGCTACGGCGCAGGCTATGACGCAGCGGGCAACTATGTCACCATAAATAATTTTGACGAAATGGAGCAGATGACAGGCAAAAAGCTCCCCGAAGCCGTTAAGCAGAAGTATCTGGAGGTGGGCGGCGTTCCCTTCTTGGACGGCGGATATACCGTTTTCGGTCAGGTCTTTGAGGGAATGGACATTGTAAGAGCGCTGGGCAGCGTTGAAACAGATGATAATGACAAGCCCATAACTCAGGTATTGATGGAAAGTGTTGAGATAGTCGAGTATCAGGGATAATTATTTATATCGCAATTCACAAACGGCGGCGGATTTTTTCGCTGCCGTTTGTTTTATATTACGAAATATTTCAAATTTGTTGACAAATAATATGATATGCAATATAATATTCATATAGGGTTTCATCGACCGAATGGAGGTAATCTGATGGACGATTTTAATAATAACAACGATTTTTCCGAGAACAAGGACGAACAGAACTACGGTGCCAACCTAATGCCCCAGAGCGGAGGTTCACAGCCGCAGAACAGCATTGACCCGCAGTATGACTATTCGCAGTATCAGTACAGCTACGACGGCACGGCGGCTCCCAAAAAGTCCAACGGCTGGGTAGTCCCCGCTGTAATTGCAGGTGTGCTGGTTGTGGGTGCGGCAGGTGCGCTGCTTCTTCCGTCGGTGAGAAACAGCATAAAGCTGGCGTTTACATCTCCCGAAGAATATTACGCAGAAGCGGAAAGAAAGACCGCCGAAAAGGCAGCAAACGACCTCTGGAAGCTCTATCTTATTGGCGAGGAACAGCAAAAAGAAGCCGCTTCACCCACCGCAGGAGTGAAAAAGACAGATATTACCATCACCCCCGGCGACCATTTTTACGAGTCACTTTTCCCCGATAACAAGGAGATAAAGGACATTTTCAAAAGCGTGGGAATAAGCGCAGAAGCGGCAACGGGGACCGACCTTGCGTCTGCACTCTGCTCTGTTAAGCTGAACGATACAACTATTGCTTCGGCAGAAGTTATCGGCGACCTTGACAATACCGAAGCCTATGTAAGGCTTGTGGAAAGCAGCTCGGATATGTATTACAAATACACTGCCCCCGAATCGGGCGAGGACGGCGGAGAAGCTCCCGACATTTCCGTGCTGTTCAACGGCGAAACTGTTACAAAGGAAAAGATAGACGCTGTAACCGCAAGATACACCGACCTTTACCTTTCAGCGGTAACAGCGGCGGAGTGGAACAAAAAGAGCGTCTGCACGGTGGAGAACGTGAGCTGTCCCGCAGTTGAGGTAAGGATAACCTTCACAGAAGCGGAATATCTTGCGCTTATCGAAAAAATCGCAGAGCAGGCAAAGACCGACGAGGACATCATCTCCATAGTCGAAGCAATGGGCGGCAGACGTGAGGATTACGTCACCGAAATAGACGAGCTTCTCTCGGATATGAACCTTGAAGCCTCCGACGAGCTTTTTGCGGATATGACCGTTTACATAAATTCCGACGGCGATATTATCGGCAGAACATTCAGAGATAACATCAGCGGCACTGCGTCCGAATACACCATTTCCACAGCAGTGAACAACGGCGCATTTGCCTCTCAAATGAAGCTTGCCACCACAGAAGGCGAATCCGCAGAGATACTCCTTAAAGGCAGCTATGCAAACGGCAGCGCAAGCGGCTACTGCGACGGTATCCTCCGCACCCTTGAGGACGAAGCGTCCTCCTCCGAAAAATATAAGACAACATCGTGCAGGATAGGCTTTGAAAATGTAAAGTACGATTTCCTCGACAGCAGGCTTTACGGCGGCAAATACACCTTTACCTCCCCCGAGCTGGAAGAGATAGAAGCCTCCATGGAGCTGGACGGCGATATGGACAACGGCAGATGCAATATCGCAGTTACCTATGAGGGCGAAAACTATGTTAATGTCAGCGCTGTCTACACCTCCACAGATGAGGTCCGCAGCATTTCCCTGCCCTCTGCGGATAAATGCTCGGAAAACACGTCGGATATTATCAGCGAGGATTACATTGAAATACTTATGGATAATGTTTGCAAGGCGGCAGGCGTTTCCGAGGATAGGCTTTCTGAGATAATTTTCGGCGTTTCTGCGTCAGATGACAGCTGGGAACCCCAGTCTGACGAGGAAGAGTATAACTACGGCGATTATAATGACTACGGCGATAATGGCGATAATGATTACAGCAGCGAAGCTCCCTTCACGCCTGCATTGGGCGATTACGAAAACATAACGCTCCCGTCCGTTGACCTTTCAAATGCTGTATACACCGCAAACGGCAAGGAGATAACAATTCCCTGCAAGGGTCTTGCCCTTCCCGACAAATTTGTCAGAACGGAAACTCCTCTTGAAGCGCATACGGGAGATTACTTTTTCAACAATGACTATACGGTAATGATCTACATCGAAAACGAGAAAAATTCTACCTATAACGCCGATGTTTGTCAGTGCAAGTATTTCAGCGTTTTAGAGGGCGGAGAAGCTTCTCTTGACCTTCGTGTAAACGGTATCGGCATTGGTTCGCCCCAAGGGGATATTGAAGCCGCTCTGGGTACTCCTTCCGATATTTATGATTTCAACAGCGATGCAGTCTACTACTATTATTACGATAAAAGCTCCCTTACTGTTATTGAGCTGGTGACGGACGGCTACGAGGTTTACAGCATAAGTGTCAGCTCCAATATCAAATATATGGACTAAGAACGGCGGTTTTATGGGAAATAACAGGAATTTTTCGGCGCTGGACGTTTGCCACGCCATCTTAAAAAAACACGTTAAAAAAGGCGATCTCTGCATAGACGCAACTGCGGGCAGAGGCTTTGACACTGCCTTTCTCTGCGAGCTTACGGGCAGTGAAGGCACCGTTCACAGCTTCGACATTCAGCAGGACGCCATCGACAGCACCGCAGCCCTTTTAAACGAGCGGGGACTTTCCCACATCGCAAGGCTGCATCTGGACAGTCACAGCAATATGGACAGCTATGCGGAGGACGGCACAGTGTCCTGCATAACCTTCAATTTCGGCTGGCTCCCCGGCGGCGACCATTCGGTGAATACCAGGAAGGAAACCAGCATAGAAGCGGTGGAAAAGGGGCTGCGGCTTCTCTCCGACGGCGGTCTTATGAGCCTTGTTATCTACTACGGACGTGACACGGGCTTTGAGGAACGTGACGCGCTGCTTGAATATATCCGAACCATCGACCACCGTGAATTTACGGTAATTGTAACGGATTTTGTGAACCGTCCCAACTGCCCGCCTATTCCCGTGTTTATCTGGAAGGGTGCGCCGGATATTAGCTTGTTTTAATGTTTCGGTCTGACTGACATATGTATCGGTCAGACCGATTTTATTTTGCATA
>JAEDOB010000208.1 GCA_016302225.1 Oscillospiraceae bacterium
TGAAAAGTATAACAAATATGAGGAGGAAGCAGTATGAAAAAAGGCAAATATGTTGGAATAAGCAAAGTCGGGGAAAAGGGTCAGATAGTTATCCCAAAGGAAGCAAGGGAAATGTTTGACATCAAGCCGGGTGACTCGCTGATCATTCTCTGCGATATTAATCAGGGAATGGCTATTGTGAAATCAGACATTATCGAAAGCATAGGCGACGAAATATTCAAGGCTAAGCAGCAGGAAAAAGAAGAGGAGTGATCATTATGCCGACAGTTTTAGGAATACCCCTTATCGGCTTTATTCAGATGGTAATAGGTGCGGTGGTCGTGCTGTTTGTACTTATCAAATATCTTGGACGTCCCAAAAGCAAAAAGGACAGCTTTATTATTAAAAACGTGCATATTATCACAGGTGACAAAACGGAAAAATTCAATCAGAATGTATATGTTTCCAAGGGCATTATCGAGAAAATTTCGGACGAGCCTATGGAAATAAAGGGCGTGCAGATAATCGACGGCGAGGGAAAAACTCTTATGCCGGGGCTTATCGACAGTCATATCCATATCCAGGGAATGAACAGCAGAAGCGATGAGGATAGTGACAGATTTTTAGCTGAAAAGATACCCGAGATTTTTTCCGAGGGCGTTTTCCCTTACGGCGTTACCACCATAAAGGATATGTGTGCTCCCAGACATTTTGCATATAAGCTTCGTGATATGATAAACAAGGGAAAGCTCACAGGTCCCGAGCTGCTTATAGTCGGTCCCAATTTCACCACTCCCGAGGGTCACCCCGCAAATACGCTGGGCGGTGAAAATCCGTGGATGAGAAAGGAAATGGCAATTGAAGTAAGCTCAAAGGAAGATGTGACAAATGGAATTTCAGAGCTTAAAAATGCAGGTGTTGATTTTCTGAAAATGACCTATCAGGGCGGGGATTATCTGTTTTTCGGGAAAAATGTACCCCTTAAAAAGCTTGATAAGGAGCTTATGCAGCAGATAATTTCCGAGGGCAAAAAGAACGGGCTTAATACGACCGCCCACGTTTTTTACAAGGAAGATGTCCGTGATCTGCTTGAAGCGGGAATTTACGGTATTGAGCATGGAATACTTGACGAGGCTCTGACTGCCGATGATGATATTCTGAAGCTATGGAAGAACAGCGGAGCAAGATTTGTACCTACCGTTAATGCAATGACATATGAAAATGACCCCAACCGCCTGGTAAACAGCATTCACAATCTAAAGCTTATTTATGACGCAGGCATACCCGTTGCAATGGGAACCGACACAATGCTTGAAGCAGGCACCGAGGAGTCTGTTCAGCACGAGCTTGAATATTATGTTGAAGCGGGACTTACGCCTATGCAGGCAATAGAACTTGCTACAAAGAACGGTGCGGAGCATCTTGGCATTGCCGACAGGAAGGGACTTGTCAAGGAAGGCATGGAAGCAGATCTTATTCTGCTGGAAAAGGATCCCGCAAAGGACATTTCAAACATACGCTTTATTAACAAGGTTTTTGCAAAGGGAAAAACGGTTTATTCCTCAAATCCCATTGCGTCTTATGATATTCCCGAATACAGCTATCCCGAGGGTGTGACAGAGATCGAGCTTGTGTCTGAGGACGGCAGCGAAAGAAAGGTTGATGTGTCCCGTTACAGTACCGATAACGAAATTTCTGTGACGATTTTCAAGGACGGAAAGGTTTATTCCGAAGAAAAATGTAAGGTCGGTAAAAATCTGTCGGCTGAGAAATGGCACTATGTAAGAGCGTGTGATAACACAGAAGTTACCGCCGAAAAAGCTGACGGCTACATTCATCTGACAGGCACATTCAAGGGCAAAGCACAGGACAAAACGTTCAGGATAGAAGATGGTCTGTGGTATCAGACGATGGACATGGCAATGCCTGCATTTATAGCGTCCGCACAGGAGGAGATACTTTTCTATTCCATAGGCACAGGCGATAACAGGGGAGCAATGGGACTTGGCGAATTTGCTGCAAAGAAATGCGGCGAGGAAACCGTTGAGCTGAACGGAAAGACATATAAGTGTGATAAGATAAGCTTTGTGCTTACTCAGTTTTCTTGGGCATGGACAGGTTATTACTGGTTTGACAAGAAGACGGGTCAGATGATTCAGAGCGGCGAAAAGAAGGGTAATGCGGTTACTATAAAAGTAAGGGCAAAGCAGTAATTAGTATCTCCTCGACAACTCCACAATTATAATTCCGGGTCACAAAACGGACATACATTTCAAAAATTAAAGGACGCATTATCCATTCAAACGGATATAATCTCTTACAGAGGAGGTGCAAAAATTCCCGATATAGCCGAAGAAAATCATTTGTTTACGGAGAAGTGTTTACCTTTCAATGGCTGTGCTTGTAAATAAATCCAAGTAATAGAATGATTTGCAAGAAAATTCGTTTTACTATATAAAGAATTTACAAGAACAGACGTTCCTATTTGTGCAATATTAACCTTGATTTTTACCTTGCATACTGATATACTTAAATTATAAGCATTGTGAGGAGAGGTGAGCGGAAATGTCGGAACGTTCATATATTGCCATTGACCTGAAATCGTTCTATGCGAGCGTTGAGTGTGTCGAGAGAGGTCTTGACCCGCTGAACACAAACCTTGTCGTTGCTGACGAAAGCAGAACGGAAAAGACTATCTGCCTTGCCGTCACTCCCTCACTAAAGGCATACGGCATACCCGGACGTGCAAGATTGTTTGAGGTCATACAGGCGGTCACTAATGTCAACAACCAAAGAAGATATAACTACCGCAAGCAGCTGCGGAACTATAAAGCGGAGCTACAAGGCAGCTCATATCTTGACAGTGAGCTGAAAGCAAAGCCCGAGCTGTCCCTTGAATATATTATTGCCCCGCCGAGAATGGCTTTGTATATGGAATACAGCACGAGAATATACAATATTTATCTGAAATATATTGCCCCGGAGGATATACACGTTTACTCCATTGACGAGGTTTTTATGGACGTTACGGATTATTTGCAGACATATAAGCTGACCCCTCGTGAGCTTGCAATGAAAATGATACAAGAGGTGCTGCACGAAACGGGCATTACCGCAACGGCGGGCATCGGCACAAATCTATATTTATGCAAAGTCGCAATGGATATTGTTGCTAAGCATATCCCCGCAGACAAAGACGGTGTGCGAATTGCCGAGCTTGATGAAATGTCATACAGAAAGCTGCTGTGGTCACATAAGCCGCTGACGGATTTCTGGCGGATAGGCCACGGCACAGCAAAAAGGCTTGAAAGTATCTATATCTACACAATGGGAGAGCTTGCGGATTATTCCCTTCGCAATGAGGATAAGCTGTTTAAAATGTTCGGCGTGAATGCAGAGCTTATCATAGACCACGCCTGGGGATATGAGCCATGTACAATGAAGGAGATAAAGGAATACCGTCCTGCGACCAACAGTCTGTCACAGGGACAGGTGCTGCATTGCCCATATGATTATGAAAAAGCAGTTATCATTGTCAAGGAAATGGCGGACAGTCTTTCCTACGATTTGGTGGAAAAGGGTCTGGTAACAAATCAGATAGTATTGACCATTGGCTTTGACAAGGAATCTCTTGAAAGATACGATATAAGTTCATCGTACACAGGCGAAGTGGTGTCGGACCATTACGGCAGAGCTATTCCCAAGCATGCCCACGGAACGGCAAATCTGTCCAAATATTCTTCTTCGTCAAAAGCGATAACAAAAGCAACACTTAGCATTATGGAACGTGTGGTGGACAAAAATCTGCTTATCCGCCGAATTTGCATAGCAGCCAACAAGGTCATTCGGGAATGTGATGCCGTGTACAAGGACGCATACGAACAGCTTGATTTCTTCTCGGATATTTCCGAACAGGAAAGGCTCCGTGAACAGGAAGAACGAGATGAAAAGCGTGAAAAAAGTATGCAGCAGGCTATTCTGAAAATGAAGAAGAAATACGGAAAAAATGCCGTTATGAAAGGCATGAACTATCAGGAGGGCGC
>JAEDOB010000209.1 GCA_016302225.1 Oscillospiraceae bacterium
TGGAGCGAAAAGCTGCAGCTTATGTGCGGCGTGGAAATAGTTTCCGCCAACGAATACAAGACAAGGCTTGAAACTAAGGATTATGAGATAGCCGTTATTGAAGCTGTCTGCGAATACAACAGTCCCGATGCTGTCCTTGATGGATTTTCGGCAGCTGACGGGGACAGTATCTGCGGCTTTGCAGGCTCTCAGCTGGATATTGCCCTGAGCCGTTTCAAAAATTCCGCAAGCCTGTCCGACAGCGTTTCCGCTCTGACCGAAGCCGAAAAAGCAATTATTTCCGAGCATATTTATGTGCCGCTTTATTATCCGAAAAACTATCTGATTTTCAGCGATAAGGCTGACGGAATAGCATACAATCCATTCTCCGATCAGATTTATTTTGAAAAAGCAAAATATTTTGAATAATCGAACATTTTTCCCGTCACTTTAAAATGTGGCGGGTATTTTTATGCTCTCCGAAAGTGACATTTTTTTCCGTTTATTAGGTGTATAATTATAATCAAACGGGGGGAAGAAAATGAAAATTTACGCCGATATTCTTATTATAACCAACATTTATATGAACTTTTTTATGCTAAAGGCAGTTGCAATGCTGACCCATACTCCGCTGAAAAACGGCAGGTGCATTTTAGCAGCTGTTTTAGGCGGGCTGACTGCGCTGACTATCCTTATTCCCGAGATGAATTTCGTCTGCATGACACTCGTCAAGCTGGTGGGAGCGGCGGCAATTGTCGCTTTGGCGTTCGGTATCGGGGACAGGCGGCTGTTTCTTCGGCTGGCGGCGGTTTTCTGGCTGGTAAGTATGATTTTTTCGGGGACTGCCTATCTGTTTACGGTGATTTTCCGCCCGAAATATGCCTTCATATGCAATGGAGTAGTCTATCTGGATATGTCTGTACTGACGCTTGTGACGGCTACCATTGCGGCGTACATGCTCATCTCATTGTTCAGATTTTTCCTGGACAAAAGAGTGTGTGAACCGAAGCACTTTCACGTTGTCATCTGCGGAAACGGGAAAACTGCCGAGATAGAAGGTCTGTGCGATACGGGAAATTACCTTACCGACGCATTTACGGGAAAGCCTGTGATAGTCTGCGGAAAAAAATCGGCAGAGCAGGTCATTCCGCAGACTGTCAGGGACTATTTCAGTGGAGATCACGAGCATATCAAGGGCGTAAGGCTGATACCGTTTCAGACTGTGGGAGCAAGCGGTCTGATACCTGCATTTGTTCCCGATGCAGTTTACATAAAGGAAACGGACGGCGGCAAAATAAAGGCGGTGGAAGCACTTATCGGCATTTCCGAATCGGGTGTTGATGCCGCAGTAGTCAATCCCGACATATTTTTTTGAAAGGAAGCTTTACAATGAATTGGCTCAATAGGATAGCTATTTTTATCTCAAAACTAAGGGACAGGATTTTTTTCGGCAGGCAGCGAAACGATATTTTTTACATAAACGGCTCGGATATGCTGCCCCCGCCCCTTTCAAAGGAGGAAGAAGCAAAAACCTTTGAGGAGCTGGAAACCAACGGCGAAGCGGCGAGAGCAAAGCTTATCGAGCATAATCTGCGTCTTGTGGTGTATATTGCCAAAAAGTTTGAATCTACGGGAATTGGCATAGAAGACCTTATTTCAATCGGTACGGTGGGGCTTATAAAGGCTGTGCGGACATTTTCCCCCGACAAAAGCATTAAGCTGGCTACCTATGCTTCACGCTGCATTGAAAATGAGATACTTATGTTTCTCAGGAAATCCTCTCAATACAAAAATGAGCTTTCCATTGACGAACCGCTTAATATCGACTGGGACGGAAATGAACTGCTGCTTTCGGATATTCTCGGTACGGACGAGGATACGGTAAACAGGGGGATAGAAGCCGAGGCGGAAAAAAGTCTGCTGCTTTCGGCGGTCGACAGACTTCCGTCAAGAGAACGGGAGATAATGCAGATGCGTTTCGGGCTTATTGACGGCAAGGAGAAAACGCAGAAGGAGGTTGCCGATATTATCGGAATTTCGCAATCCTACATATCGCGTCTGGAAAAACGTATTATCAAAAAGCTGAAAAAAGACCTTGACGCTTCTCTGAATTCCCAATAAATAACATTAAAATATCTGAATATAGAAAACTGCTTCTGACAATAATTTCAACAGGACAGCTTAACGTTGTCCGTAAAACAAGGAGCAGTTTTTTATGTATTATAATAAGGTCGATATAAGCGGCGTGAACACCTCAAAGCTCACGGTGCTCAAAGAAAGCGAAAAAATGGAGCTTTTAAAGCAATATAAGGCAGGGGACAAGTCTGCAAGGGATAAGCTGATAAACGGAAATCTGCGGCTTGTGCTCAGCGTTATTCAGCGGTTTATCGGAAGGGGGGAAAATCCCGATGACCTGTTTCAGGTGGGCTGTATCGGGCTGATGAAGGCAATTGACAATTTCAATACCGACCTTGATGTGCGGTTCTCCACCTATGCCGTCCCCATGATAAGCGGGGAGCTGCGGCGTTTTCTCAGGGACAACACACCTATAAGAGTGAGCCGTTCCCTGAGAGATACGGCATACAAGGCAATGCAGGCTAAGGAGGCATTGACCAACAAGAACCAGCGTGAACCCACCATAGACGAGATAGCTGCGGAGATAGGCTGTCCCCGTTCCGATGTAGTCATTGCTCTGGAAAGCATATCCGATCCCATTTCTCTGTATGAGCCTGTCTATTCCGATGCGGGAGATACGCTTTATGTTCTTGACCAGCTTGGTGACAAGAACAGCGACAGCAACTGGCTTGACGAAATTTCCCTGAAGCAAGCCATCAGCAAGCTTGGCGAACGGGAAAAAAAGATACTCTATCTTCGCTTCTTTATCGGAAAAACGCAGGTAGAGGTGGCAAACGAGATCGGTATCTCCCAGGCGCAGGTGTCCCGATTGGAAAAAAATACGCTGGAAAAGATAAAAAGTCAGATATAAATAAAAGGCTTCCGGAATTACCTTCCGAAAGCCTTTTATATAGTGTAAGCTTCTTTTCGTATCAGACTGCGCGTGTTACCTTGTTGGAACGCAGACATCTGGAGCACACGTAGATGTGCTTGGGAGTGCCGTCAACGATAGCCTTTACACGCTTTACGTTGGGCTTCCAAGTTCTGTTGGAACGATGATGCGAGTGAGATACCTTGATACCGAAAGTTACACCCTTTCCGCAAATATCACATTTTGCCATGGGGTCGCACCTCCTTTTACATTTACAAATCACTTTACTATTCTATCATATATTTTCGACAAATGCAAGTCTTTTTTGAAAAAAAATAAAAAATTGCGAAAATGACAAAATATCTGAATTTTTCTATTGAAATCTAGTGTATTTTATAGTATAATAGAAAATGTATATCGCAAAAGTTCCCGCTTTTGGGACTAAATTCATCTGTGAAAGGATAATTTTATGATCGATGCAAGGTCCGAGCTTATCGGAATACTGATAAATGCGTTTGTTTTGTTCACCTGCTTTCCCGTTCACGAATTTGCTCATGCGGCAGTGGCAAAGCTTCTGGGAGATGACACTGCCGAACGTGAGGGGCGGCTTACCCTTAATCCCATTGTCCACCTTGACATATGGGGAACAATAGCCATGCTTGTTATGGGCTTCGGCTGGACAAATCCCGCACCCGTAAACTCAAGCAATTTCAAGAACCGAAAGGTGGGAAATCTGCTTACTGCCCTTGCAGGACCTGCGGCAAATCTGATATTGTCGTACATATTTATGATACTGTACAGAATAATGAAATATATGAGCGAAGTTTCCGATAATACGGGATATGGGTATCTTGCTACGATTTTTGTTACGGCTGTTACGGCAAACATCGGGCTGGCGCTTTTCAATCTCTTGCCAATCCCTCCGCTGGACGGCGCACGGCTTATCTCCGCCCGTACATATTACAAATTCAGTCAGAAGGAAAACGTGATTGCGGTCGTGCTGATACTCTTGTGGATCTCGGGAATACTCACGATTCCCGTAATGATC
>JAEDOB010000210.1 GCA_016302225.1 Oscillospiraceae bacterium
AA
Organism: Oscillospiraceae bacterium; assembly: GCA_016302225.1. Lineage (GTDB taxonomy): Bacteria > Bacillota > Clostridia > Oscillospirales > Ruminococcaceae > UMGS1889. Next base: position 3 of record JAEDOB010000210.1, read on the forward strand.
ATCCGACGATTCCAAACCCGTTGCGGATTCCGAACCCGTTGTGATACGAATGGCAGATATGCTTGCTTATGGTACAGCCGAATTCAGTTATGCGAAACATACAGGTATTCTTGACGAATATTTTAAGGATTACAACGTTGAATTTGAAATAAGTTCCTTTGTAAACGGTCCTGCCGAAAATGAAGCTTTTGCAGCAGGTCAACTGGATTTTGCGACTATGGGAAATGTACCTGCTGTTTCGGGTGTAGTCAATGATTATGGCTATAAGATCATAGGAATCAAAAGTATGGCTCATACAGGATTGTTTCTTGTTCAGAAAGATTCGGATATAAATTCACTATCCGATCTGAAGTGAAAAACTGTTGGCACAACTATTGGAGGTCAGCCGCATTTTTATCTTGGGCTTGCGTTAAAACAAGTTGGATTATCGATCAATGATATCAATATCATAAATACAGGTGCGGAAACTGCAACAGCTCTCCGAAACGGTGATGTTGATGCCTGCTTACAGGGTGCTTCTCAAGTACAGCAGCTTCTTGACGAAGGTACCGCAAGGGTTCTTGTTGATTTGCAAGAGGAATATGGCTTTACCGCTCCTGCAATTATATGCGCTTCAACAGAATTTACAGAAAAATATCCAGAACTGAGATTAGTATAAAATTTATGCTCAAACTCAGACATCAAGCTGCACAAACGTTTGCAGATTTTTGCAAAAAAGAGATCGTTACTGTAAAATACATCTTGCTTTATACTGTCCCGAAGCAAAAATATTCAATATTTATGCCGATTTGTGCAAACGTTATCAAACTTTTTCCTTGCAAAATATCAGCTTCTGCATTATAATTCAGGGAATCGGAGCAGGCTTTGTCCCCAATACTCTCAATACCAAAATTTATGATGAGATCATAGCCGTTTCCAATGAGGACGCTTTCAGCAGAAGCAAGCTGATCGCAAGGACAGAGGGTATTCTTGTGGGAATATCTTCGGGTGCCGCACTTCACGCAGGTCTTGAAATTGCAAGCCGTCCCGAAAATAAGGGAAAGACCATTGTTGTACTTCTTCCCGACAGCGGCGACAGGTATTATTCCACTCCGCTTTTTGTCGAATGATTCAAAAAATATGTTTCTATGGCAAAAGCAGCTGTTGAAGTAAAAAGCTTCAGCAGCTGCTTTCCATATCCGATGACATTTTTATTTGTGCTAGCGCAATCTTCATATTGACCGCATTTCGATAAATTTGCCGCTAAAATCTTACAAGGTTACCTTTCGGGTGACTTTTTTGACATACTGAGCACTGCATTTTTGCAGTGCTTTTTTTTTAAAAGAATGTTATTATGTAATCACCGGAGAAAACACATATCAAACGAAAGAAGGAAAAATTATGACCATACCTTATGTAATCGAGCAGACAGGCAGAGTCGAACGCTGTGTAGACATCTACTCCCGCCTTCTGGAGGACAGGATCATCTTTGTAAACGGACCCATTGAAAACGGCTCGGCAGGAGCTATTACGGCGCAGCTGCTTTTTCTCGCTGCCAAAGACCCCAAAAAGGATATTTCGCTGTATATCAACAGCCCGGGCGGCTCTGTCTCAGATGGCCTTGCTATTATGGACACTATGAAGTACATTCCCTGTGACATCTCGACCATCTGCGTAGGCATGGCGGCTTCTATGGGCTCGGTGCTCCTTGCATCGGGGACAAAGGGAAAAAGGCTGATACTCCCACATTCGGAGGTGCTTATCCATCAGCCGCTTATTACGGGCGGACTTGACGGGCAGTGTTCCGACATAAGGATACATTCCGACCATATGCTAAGAACAAGAGATTTGCTCGAAGGTATTCTCTCAGAAGCATCGGGACAGCCGATCGAAAGGATCCACAGCGACTGCGAAAGAGATCATTACCTTACCGCAGAAGAGGCAGTTGCATACGGACTTTGCGACAGAATAATCTTCCGCACGGAATCCGAAAAGTAAGGATATCTTCCACATAAAAACACCGTAACTCAAAGGAGGAAACAATATTATGAGTATCCCAATAATTGAAAAGCACAGCTTCGGAAAGAAAAATTACCTTATGCCCTCCGATTTCAGAGAAGAGGTCATCTGCGAAGCCGTCTATTCCCGTGAACGCTTTCTCACGGTCACAGAGCTTCTGAGAAAGCTTGACAGGATAGACTGCGACGATTTTGCAATCAGCACCAACAAGTATTTCATCGCCGCAGACAACATCAACGACGCCTATATCGCCGTTCTTGCCATCTATTACAGCATTGCCGCCAAAAACGAGGACACGGGAGAGGCAATTCTTTTCGAGGACGCCGACTCGGACAGACCCGAGAACAACACCGCCGTTGCCATAAACCTTACTGCGGGAATGAACGACCCCGACCTGAACGCTGTTATTTCCAACGAAAACAACCCCGTTATACATATTGTTCAAGCCCTGTCCCCCGCTGTTGCAGACAGTGAAATGCTCCTTAACAACAAGACAGAGTTCTTTATCTATCACGTCCCCGACGGAAGGCTGTCAAGCGGCGGAACAGACGAGATGATCGAAATGCTGGGCAGCTGCTTCCGCTGTATGGTCATTGAGAATTCAAAGGCGGTCGACATTGAAAACATCATCTGCTCCTATTTCTGGGAAAGAGATTTCGAGTGCGACAACACGCAGAAGGAAATAGCCCTTCTTGTAAAGCAGCTGAAGGGACGTGATGAGTATGCCATAACCGCCGCAGCACGTCAGATAGTCAGCAATCACCTTTTCAACGACCCCGACGACAGGCAGCTTTTACCCGAGGATTTCAGGGGAATTGCCGAGCTGTTTTCTCTCCGTCCCCTAAAGCAGTTATCCAAAAGGTGGCAGCCTGTGGGGCTGGAGAAGGAAACGGAAAAGATAAACGGCATTATCCGTTCCATAAGCATTGACAAGCTGAGATATGAAAAGCGGCTCTCCGATTCCTTTTCGGGGTGCAGTATGGTTTTTGCGGGACCTCCCGGCACTGCCAAAACCACCCTTGCAAGACGCTTTGCCGAGGAGCTTGCGGAGCTTAGGATAATCAAGGACCCCTCCTGCTTCAAGGAGTGCTGCAAGTCCGATTATGTGGGACAGTATGTAGGTCACACTGCCGCAAAGATAGATGATATGTTTGCCGAAATGGCAGAAAAGGGCGGCGGAGTTCTCTTCTTTGACGAGATTTACACCCTTGCCGAGGATAACGCTACCGTTTTTGACAAGGAGGCTGTCACCTGTATCGTCCAGAATATGGAGAATTACCGAAATTGTATATTCTGCATATTTGCGGGCTATGAGGACAAGATGAACGATTTTCTCGGCTCAAATCCCGGTCTGAGGTCACGTATCAGCTTTATTGTAAGATTTGACGGCTATTCGGATAATGTCCTCTGCAACATTTTCTCCCGCATGGCAGCCGAGGACAATTACAAGATACCCGCAGATTCGCAGGCGTCGGTCATGGACTTTTTCCAAAGGCTAAGAGCCGCCAGAGGTGAGCAGTTCGGAAACGGAAGAGAAGCACGCAATCTCTACATCAATGCCAAGCAGCATCACGCCCTGAGAATAGGCGGCTTCAAGACCAAGACCAAAAAGATGCTTACCGAGCTTGACACGGAGGACATATCCGCAGCGGCTGAGGATATTCTCAGCTCCGAGCTGAAAAGCGGTCAGCCCATGGGAAGTATAGGATTTTAATTAATTTATAGCAGTACATATAAATATCCTAACACACTTGTAGGGGAAAAAGCATTTATGCTTTTTCCCCTACAATAACGTTATTTTTGTGGATTGCTATAATGTGCGTAATACTATAGCTACACATAAAAATATCCTGACAAAATATGTAGGGGCGACCATCGGTCGCCCGCAGGAGTGCAGAAAGCCGCAAAAAACATCGTATCTGCGGGCGGTCAATG
>JAEDOB010000211.1 GCA_016302225.1 Oscillospiraceae bacterium
ATATCGGTGGTAACGCTGCTGAAATATCCCGAATTTTTCAGCTGTGACATAACCTCTCGGTACGGCGTGCTGCCCTCGGAATATCCCTCGTATTTTAAATCTATGTCGCTCTGAAAATATTCCACCATGGAAATTTCCGTCAAACTCTCCTCAAAAATATCCGTAATGACCTTCATTGCCGAAAACAGCGTTATGGAAAGGGTCAGGGACAGAACGGTTATGATAAACCGCTTTGGCTGACGGTAATTGTTCCGTGCAGCCATCTTCCCCTTCCAGCCGAAAATCATACCGAACAGCGAATGCCTTTTCACCTTTTTGACGGTATTCGACCGATTGCTTATTGCCTGTATGGGGGACATTTTTACAACTCTCATTCCCGTTCCGTAAGCGGATAACATCACCCAAATAAGCCCCGTCACTGCCGCCATTGCAATATACAGCGGGTCAATATGGAAATGTATCAGCTCGCTTATCTTTTCGGGAGTGAGATACAGCTTGGCGATTCCCGACGAAAGCACCGCCCGAAAAATGCAGTAGCCGAATCCCGTCCCCAAAACAAGCCCCAACGGAATCCCCACAGAGGACAGCATAAGCCCCTCCAGCGTTATAATTTTCACTATCTGAGAAGGCGTTGCGCCAACAGACTGCAAAACGCCGAACTGCCGCTCCAGCTCCTTTGAGCTTATCTCAAACGCCGTATCTATAACAAGCCTGAGCATCAGCGCAAAAAACAGCACCACTACAAAGAACATAGAAAACAGTATGGCAAAATCCGCCCTTGAGCTAAGGTCTATCATATCCGAAAAAATCAGCTGCGAATTGATATTTATCTCACGGACAGTACCTAAAATTTCCGAAAGATTTTCGGCATAAACGGAAATATTTTCCCCGATATATTCGGTAAACAGGATATGCGCCGTCTTTTCGCCATCTTCCTCAACAATGGTAATATCTCCCATATCACCCACAAATTCCGTAACTGTTTCAATCTGCTCATCGGTCAGACCGACTATTTCAAGGTGGCTGGGCTGCATATCAAAGCTGACGTCCCGTGCGAGCTTCAAGCCTGTTGAAAGGCAGGTAAACAGCAGCGTCATAAGGGAAAGTGCGGCGGCAATGCTGCAAATGGTCAGCACCGAATGGCGTTTTTGCTCGGTTATGTAACGCCTTGCCATTAATCGTTCAAACATTCTGCGCTGCCCCCTGTCCCGTCAGCCTGTCGGCGGTGATTTTTCCGTCGGAAATGGTGATTATCCTGTCGCATTTCAGGGCGATATTTTCGTCGTGGGTGATAATGAGCATGGTTTGATTAAGCTCCCTGTTGGATTTTCGGAGAAGCTCGATTATCTCCGCACTGCTTTTGCTGTCAAGATTTCCCGTAGGCTCGTCCGCCAAAATTACCCCGGGAGATGTAAACAGCGCACGGCCGATGGAAACTCTCTGCTGCTGTCCCCCCGAAAGCTGGGACGGGAGATGCAAGCGTCTTTCCTTGATGCCAAGCATATCAAGGAGCCTTTCAAGCTGTTCCGAATCGGGCTTTCTGCCGTCCATTATTACGGGAAGCGTGATATTTTCCTCCGCATTCAGAACGGGGATAAGGTTGTAAAACTGATAGATAAGTCCCACCTGTCTGCGGCGGAAAATAGCGAGATTTTTCGCATTCTGCGCAAAAACGTCCTGACCGTCCAGAAAAACCTTTCCGCTTGTGGGACGGTCAACGCCGCCCAGAATATGCAAAAGCGTGGATTTTCCCGAACCCGAAGGTCCCACCACCGCTGCCATCTGCCCTTTCGGCACGGTAAAGGAAACATTGTCCAGCGCCTTTACCTCATTTTCGCCCTTGCCGTAGGTCTTGCAGAGATTTTCTATTTTCAGAAGCTCCATTGTAATTTCCCCTTTCGTTTGACATTATTATAACATATCAGAATAACAATTTCATTTCTCTTAGCTTACAATATTGTAATAATCGGGCTGAATATTGAATTATTTTTCCCAATATGCTATAATTACATTAACAAAAATAAGGAGCGATAAAAATGCCTTCAATATTACTCGTTGAGGACGACGAAGCCCTTGCCCGAAACCTGACGCAGTTTCTCACCGCCGAGGGATTTTCCGTAAAACACGGCTCGGGACAGCGTGCGGGAATGCAGCTGTTTCTCTCCGACAGCTTTGACTGTGTCCTGCTTGACCTGACCTTGGGGGACGGCAACGGCTTTTCCCTCTGCAAAGCCATACGGGAATTTTCGCAGGTGCCCGTTATTTTCCTCACAGCCTCCGCCGAAGAAAGCTGCACCGTTGCGGGCTTTGAGGTGGGCGGCGATGACTATATCAGCAAGCCCTTCCGACCCCGTGAACTGGTCGCAAGAATACAAAACGTCCTCCGCAGACGCACTCCCGAAACGCCTAAGCTGCTAAAATGCCGCAGCATTACCGCCGACCCGTCCAAGGGTCTTGTGACGAAAAACGGCAAGGAGGTTTTCCTGTCCGCTTTGGAATATAGGCTGCTTCTGCTGTTTCTGTCCAACAAGGGGGCGGTCCTCAGCCGTGACCGTCTTGCGGACGAGCTTTGGACATTTTCGGGAGAATTTATCGGGGACAATACGCTGAATGTCTACATAAAACGCCTGCGTGACAAGATAGAGGACGATCCGCAAAACCCCGAGATACTGAAAACCGTCCGAGGTCTGGGCTATAAGGCGGTGGACGAATGAAGATAGCCGAGATTTTGACCGCATTCATAGGCGTGATAATATGCGGATTTTTCAGCATAAAAGCGGCGATGGTTATGCTTGTTACCGTCATAATTATGCTGACAATTGGTTATATTTCCGAGAAAAAACGGGGCGAAACAATACTTCATCTCTGCGACGAGATAGACAAAATTCTCCACGGAGCGGAAACGGTAAGCTTCGACGATTTCAAAGAGGGAGAACTCAGCATTTTATCATCGGAGATACATAAAATGACTATCCGCCTGCGGGAACAAAACTCCGCACTCAAGGGCGAAAAGGCGGCTATGAAAATCGCTCTGGAGGATATGTCCCATCAGCTGCGAACGCCGCTGACCTCTGTAATGCTGCTTCTGGAAATGCTCCGTGACCCCGATCTGCCGCAATCCGAACGGGTAAAGCATATCCGTGAAATGACCTCCCTGCTGTCCCAAATGCAGTGGATATTGGAAACGCTGCTGAACATCTCCCGAATGGAGGCGGGCGCAGTCACCTTCCTGAAGCAGGACATTTCCGCCGCCCTGCTCATACGTGACGCCGCCGAACCTATCGCCATCTCATTGGAGCTGAAAGGCATCACCCTGAAAACCGAAATAGAAGGCGACCCCCATTTCACCGCCGACCTGAGATACTGCACCGAAGCCCTGACAAATATCCTGAAAAACTGCATGGAACACACTCCCGAGGGCGGCGTAATAACCGTTCGGGCATATGAAAACCCGCTCTACACGGGGATAACCGTCACCGATACGGGCGACGGATTTCCCGAGGAAATGCTGCCCCACATCTTTGAACGGTTCTGCCACGATAACCAAAAGAACGGCTTTGGCATCGGGCTGGCTTTTGCACGGTCGGTAGTCGTTTCACAAAACGGCAGCCTTCAAGCAAGAAACTCTCCCGATGGAGGAGCAGAATTTGATTGGAGAATACTGTCCTAATGTGAAAAGTGAAGAGTGAAAAGTGGAATTTTTAGTGATAAACACTTAATTCCACTTTTCACATTCAACTCAAAACATTTACTCGATTAACGGGTGAATGTATTTTTTTATGCCGTTGCGGAAAATATTTCCAAATATCACAGATTGACAAATTTTTCCTGCTTGCGAATGTTATAATATTTACACGTCAAAAGAAAGGACTTGAAAATATGAACGTTCGTGCAGCATCGGAAACGG
>JAEDOB010000212.1 GCA_016302225.1 Oscillospiraceae bacterium
GGTAAGGCAGCGGACTTTGACTCCGTCATTCCGATGGTTCGAATCCATCTATCCCAACCAATACTGGGGTGTCGCCAAGTGGTAAGGCAGATGACTCTGACTCATCCATTCCGAGGGTTCAAATCCTTCCACCCCAACCATTAAAAACCTGCAAGCTTCTTGCAGGTTTTTCTTTTTATCATATGGGAATATCTCGTCAAAGATATACGGAAAGAGGTGCATATCCGTGAAAAAACAGCCACTAAATCAAGGTATCACCACCACGCCAATAGGAACGGAATTGAAGAAAGAATACATAGTAATGGCAGCCATGGGACTGGACGACCGAACCATTGTCGAAGCATTGAAAAAGTATTTCAAGGTGGACGAGCAGCTGACGGAAAAGGACGCCGAGTTCTGGTACTCCCTGGCTTCCGTTCAGTACGATTTCGGCAGGCTCACCCACGACGCCAAACGAAACGCCATTCTCTGCGCAAACAGAAAGCACACCTTCAGAGAAAAGCCCCTGTCGGCAACTGCAGAAGGGCGTCGAAACAGCGTTTATCGGCTCCGTGAAAAGCTGATGTCCGACTATATGCCCGAAATACGCACGCCAAAGCTGAATATCCCCAAAGCTCCGGGGCAAAAGGGCGAGATACTGTCCTGCAAGCTGGTAAATGCCGATGACGGCGAATGGTTCAAGGATATGTATATTGCCGTGAAGATCGCCGAAATAAGGACTCAGCCGCTGTCGAATATTATGCCCGAACTTGGTCACAGTGAAGCTACATTCTGCGTCCTTCTCGATTATCTGGGCAAACGTCCGCCGGATATATCCGAGGTCAAAGCTGCTCCGCCTATGCCCATCAGAGATATTACTCTCAACGGCGAACGGTATATGGGATTTCTGTTTGAATATAGTCCTAAATGTAGATATAAACAACATATATACATACAACATATAGGATATTCCGATATGATTGATGCCGACTACGCAGATGCACACATTATGGATATACACGTTGAAAAATTGGAGGACGAGCTGCGCTATCTGAAATGGTTCAACGAAAGAAAAAGCAGCATATGATCTGCATAATTTATTAATTCTTTAGCTATGTCATTGTTATTTTAAGGAAATCACCTTTACCGTCATTCTTCGGAATTTGTCAGAAAAAGTGTCCTCGAAAGCAGAAATAAATGTAACGCCTTCTTCCCTCTTTCAAGCTTGATAAAACTGCTCCGATATTTGGCAAATTCTAATTATAAAAATCAAAAATTACCGACAAAAATTCTATTTTTTCTGCCGAAATCATCAAAAAATCCTTTATTTCGAGAAAAAATTATCCTGCATACTGTAAAGGTATTTTTCTTTACAGTATGCAGGATTTTTCATTTTTCTGATTTTATAAATTATGTAAACCGCCTATTTACTTGACCTTGACGCCTCCGCAAGGACGGATATAAAGCTTGTGACAGCTGCCCTTTCCAAAGAGCTTTTCCATAGTGTCTGTAAAGGCTTCCAGCTTGTCATTAGGAACAAAGACTTGAATGGTCCCTGCGAAGCCTCCGCCGTGAACTCTGCATGCTCCGCTGCCTTCAAGGACATTTTCGGCGGCATAAAGTCCCACGGAAAGACCCTGCTCGGAGGGGTTTTTCGGTGCGTAAATGTTCTGGAGATACTTGTAGGAGCTGTTGCCGCTTTCGTTCACATTTTTGAAAAATTCATTGATATTTCCGGCTTTTAAAGCGGCTGCTTCTCTTTCGACTCTGACGTTTTCATCAAAGAAGTGCATGGCTCTCAGAAACGCCCTGTCACCAAGCTTTTCACGAATATCTGCGGCATTCTCCATGACCTGCGCCTTGTCAATATCACGAAGCTCCTTCTTACCGAAATACTCGGCAACAGCCTTCATTTCCTGCGGAATAGCCGCATATTCGGGGGTAAGGTCGGCGTGATTTCCCTTTGTGTCAACTACGCAAAGGCTGTATCCGCTTGAAGCAAAGTCGTAGCTTATGCTTTCGATAACGGGGTTAGCGGTGTCCTTGAAATCTATGGTAATGAAGCCGCCCACCGAGGACGCCATCTGGTCAAGCAGTCCCGAAGGCTTGCCGAAGAACCGATTTTCCGCATACTGCGCTATTTGGGCTATCTTCACAGCGGACACATTGCCGTCATTGTACAGATGGGAAAGGATAGTCCCGATAAGCACCTCAAATGCCGCAGAGGAGGAAATTCCCGAGCCTTTCAGCACGTTTGAAGTGGTGTACGCCTCAAATCCTCCGATTTTCAGACCCTCCTTGACAAAGCCCGCAGCAACACCCCTGATGAGTGCTGCAGAGCTGTTCAGCTCGGCTTCAACGGGTTCAAGCACGTCCAGCTTTACGGTATCTCCGGGAAATCCCTCAGACTGAACGGTGATGACGTTCTCTCTCGTGGGGATAACATACGCAATAACGTCCAGACCGACTGCCGCAGCAAGCACCTTTCCCCTGTTATGGTCGGTGTGATTTCCGCCTATCTCGGTTCTTCCGGAGGCGGAGAAGATCATCGGTTCAACGGACACTCCGAAGGTTTCCGCAAAGGCTCTTTCGGCGTTCTCATAACGCTTTAGCTGCTGCTCCAGTGCTTCCTCGCCGTAAAGCCTTTTTAAGGTTTCTTTTAACTGTGCCATATATATACTCCTTTTTACGGGCTTCCGCCCAATTTTTCCACGTATCCTCACCTGCAAGGCTGCGGTCGGGCATGGGTAGCGTCCCCGACCAGCTCCCTCGCAGAAGGTAACAGACCGCACAAAAGCCGCCCTAGGACAGCAAGCTATCGATTACCGCTAAGGTAAAATCTCAAAAATAATAAATATATATACAAATAAAATAGAAATAAGTGTTTTTCTATTAATTTGCATCATAGAACACTCTGTAATTCTTTTCCGAATGAGAGTAAACACTCATAACCAGCCCGATACCGATATACATACTGAGCACCGCCGTACCGCCTGCACTCATAAACGGCAGCGGGACACCGATAACAGGCATAACAGCGAGAACCATACCTATATTCATCAAGCAGTGAGCAAACATCATTCCGAACACGCCAACGCAGATATTTCTGCCAAGGCTGTCCTTTGCGATGCGGCTGTCGGCAACGATTTTCAGGCAGATATACGCAAGCACCGCAACCAGTGCCACCGAACCGATAAATCCGCAGGTCTGACCGACATAGGAAAAAATGAAGTCGTTATGTACCTTGGGAACATAGCTGTAATCCCCGCCGAACAGTCCCTTTCCGAAAAGCTGTCCCGAACCGAGGGCGATAAGCCCCACCTTCTGATGATAGAATATGGTCGGGTCGGGGTCTTCAGCAAAAAGCACCTCAAAACGTGCCCGATGATGGTCCTGCATCAGATAGTTCCAAGCATACCAGCAGAGCGCAGGTGCGGCGATAACGGCGACGAGGATATATTTCCAGGATATTCCCGCAGCGAAAAGCATAGCGGCGAATATGAACAGAAAGACGATCGCCGTGCCGTCGTCCCCCTGCTTTGCAATAAGGGCAACGGGGATAACTCCGTGAAGACAGAGCAGACCGACATTCACGATACTATTCATATTTTCTTCAACCTTTGACAGGTGAAATCCGAAAGAAAGTATAAACCCCAATTTCAAGAATTCCGACGGCTGAAGAGTCGTAAAACCTAAGTCTATCCACGCTCTGTCATCGGTTCCCGGGGGCTGATAACCAAGGCTTGTAAAGGTCAGAAGAACCAATCCAAGCAGCACAGGGACATATAAAAACCATAATTTTGCAAGCATATGGTAATCCAGGGACGACAATATCATCGCTGCAGCAAATCCCAGAAGAATTCCTTTTATCTGGGTGTTGACATACGAAATATCGATAATATCGGCGCAGCTCATAGAGTAAAGCA
>JAEDOB010000213.1 GCA_016302225.1 Oscillospiraceae bacterium
CCCAAAATCAGCAGATGAACGGGATAGAAGGCATAGCAGAAATACTGAAACGCCTTGTTGTGCGGTCCCTGCTTTCCCCGATACAGCCAAATAGGTATCAGTGCCAACATTGCAAAGCCCTGACGAGCAAAGTAAAACGTTTCCCCGAAAAGGTGAAGCTCATAGGCAAAACCGTCCAGCATTTCAAGATTTATGTACGCAAGGCAGATAAACTGCCCAAGATAACACCACCATTTCCGCTGACGGAAAAAGTAGAACACCAAAACCATCAGTATCCCGCAGCCGTAATAGTCCACAAAGGTGACGATGCCGAGGATATATCCAAGCAGAACCGTCCCTATGCCAACAAGTATCTGCCGCCACAGCTTTCCCTTCGCCTTTTCGTTCAGATGTATCAGCCCGATTGAAATGAGAAAGCTCCACAAAACATTCTGATGAAGCGGATAGAACACAGTGCTGCCCATAGCCAGATTAAACGGTATTTCGGACAAAACCGCAAACAGCGTCAGCCGTCCCACGTACCTTTTCAGATTTTTCGTGTGGAAATAGCCCTCCACCAACAGGAACGCATATATGGGAAAGGTCAGCCGCCCGATACAGGTCAGCCAGTCGCTGCCCGAAAGGACCGTCCCCCACAGATGGTCGCAGAGCATAAACGCCATTGCCATTATGTGCAGCGACGCCGATGTTGTTTCAATTTTCAGTTTATTTTTCACTATCCGTCAGTTTCCTCCCAAAGCCTTTCGAAGCCTTGTCAGTTCAGCAAATTTCCAAAAATCAATCGGCAAGCCGAACCTCGCCCGAATTAAGCTGCTTTTCCTCGCCGTCTTCGGTAGTGATAAGCAGCCGTCCGAACTCGTCGATGCCCGTGCACTGAGCACACTCGGTAACATCGTTCTTCGTAACGGAAATGCGGTGTCCGATAAGGTTGGAACGGCTTCTGTACTCGTCGATGAAGCCCTTGTCGGTTATCTGCTCAAGACGCACCTCAAGACAGTTAAGTATTTCGGCAATAAGCTGGCTTCTTGAAAAAATCTTGCCCGTTTCCATGTAGATAGATGTGGCGATATTTTCCAGCTCCTTGGGGAACGAATCATTGCTGACATTCAGCCCGATGCCGATAATAGCGTAATCCAAACCGCCGTTTTCAACATCAATGGCAGCTTCTGTCAGAATACCGCAGAGCTTTTTGCCGTTTACATAAATATCGTTTACCCACTTTATCTGCGTTTTCAGTCCTGTGACCTTTTCAACAGCCTCAGCAACAGCCACCGCTGCGCAGGAGGTTATCATCAGCGAATACTCCACCGACAGCTTTGGTCTGAGGATAATGCTGAAATATGCGCCCGCACTTCCGGGTGAATAGTAGGAACGGTTCATACGTCCCCTGCCGGAAGTCTGCTGCTCTGCGATGATGATGGAACCATGCTCTCCGCCCAGCTGTGCAAGACTCTTGGCAAATGAGTTTGTGGAATCGATAGTCTTGAAAATATCACAGTGCTTACCAAGAGTTTTGGTGGTAAGCCTGCTGCGTAAGCTCGGTTCAGTCAAAGCATCGCTTTCATCGGTCAGACAATAGCCCCTGTTGGTCACCGCATAAATTGTGTAACCTTCCTCACGCAGCGTTTTTATAGCTTTCCATACTGCGCTTCTTGTCATACCGACGGATGCGGCAATTTCACTTCCGGATACACTTTTACCCTTATTTTCCTCCAAAACTGCTAAAACGCGGTCCTTCAATGGCATAGTAAAACCTCCTTAATACAACAAAAAAAATCAACTGTTACGTCTGCTCATTAAAGCCCCAAAGCATACAAATCCTATAAATGACCATTTATATTTATTGTACCATACACGTCGAAATATGTCAAGAAGTTTTGTGCAAACAAAATAAAATGTAAGGGTTGCGTAACAATTGGGAAAAATTTCAAAAGAGCCTTAATTTTACCTATTTTTCCTAATTTTAAAAAGTCAATGTGCAAAATACGTTACATTGGACTTTAACATAAGCCAAACTCAACAAAACGCAATTACACTCATTATTTTACACAGTAAATTTGAGTTCAGAAAACCAACACAACAAAAATTCACCTAAAATTCAACACTCAACCTTCATCACTCAACACTTAAAATTTCACTTTCCACTCTCCACATTTCCCAATCACCTCCCCGAACAAATCGGCATAAAATAAAAAGACCAACCAAAGAAAGGAAAACTGCCGATGATAAAGGTTCTGCTAATGTCTGCGGCACTGTCGCTGGACTGTTTTGCGGCGGGAATAGGGCTCTCCTCGGACAGAATAAGGATACCCCCACTGTCCGCCGCTATAATAAGCCTTGTGGGAACGGCATTTCTGGGCGGCTCCCTGCTTATCTCACAGCTTATTGAAGCGGTCATCAGCGCAGAATTCTGCCGCAGACTTTCCTGCGGGCTGCTGCTGCTCCTCGGAATATTCTGCCTGTTCCAGCAGCTGATAAAGCGTGTCCTGCGAAAATGCCGAAGCCGTGATTTCTGCTTGAAATGCAGCGGGATAAATCTCGTTATCAGCCTGTACCTTGACGAAACCGAAGCCGACTGCGACCGCTCGAAATCCATCAGCCCCCGTGAAGCCCTCACCCTTTCCGCCGCATTGTCCGCGGACTCCGTTCTCAGCGGCATAAGCGCAGGTCTGGCGAAGCTGCCGACTGTCCCGCTGCTTGCCTGCACATTTTTAAGCGGTGCGGCGTTCCTGTTTGCGGGCAGCCTTATCGGGAACCGTCTTGCGGAAAGGTCGGAGATAAACATAGGCTGGCTGAGCGGGATAATACTTATTTTGTTGGCGTTCATATGAAAAAAGTGCCGTTAAGGGGCGACCCTTGTGAACGGCACTTACTCTTTTATTTATCAATGGAACCGCTAATTTTATCGACATTCCTACTTTTCCGATGACTGAGTAAACGTATCCGGGTGGGTGTTCCCCCGCCTTCGGCGGGGGAACACCCATTAATCATTTTTTATCAAGCTTATCATTTCGGTGTCCCAAAAAATACTCCTTGGCAACATCTCCGGGAACGGGACGTGCGAAAAGGTAGCCCTGAATATACGTCGCTCCAATGCTGCGGACTATCTCCTCCTGCTCCTCGGTTTCAACGCCCTCGGTCAGTATCTTTACACCCTGTTCCACAAATGCCTCGGAGATAAGGCTCAGCACCATATACGCTTTGTCGGACTTTTCCGCAGCCCGCACAAGGGACTTGTCTATCTTCAGATATTCAAAGGGCAGCTCCAGCATATTGGACAGGTTGGAATAGCCCGTACCAAAGTCGTCCATGTAGAACTTTATTCCGATAACGCCCAGCGTTTCCATTATCCGCTTGATCTGGTCGTACTTGTCGATGATAACGCTTTCCGTTATCTCGATACGAAGCTTTTCGGCGGGAATGTTCCATTTTGTGACCTTTGCGACGACCTCATCAATGATAGTATCTCTGAGCATCTGATGAACGGAGAAGTTCACCGAAATGCCGTCAAACTCCACCTTTTCCTTCTCCAGCTTGGCAATGTACTCACAAGCCTTGTCGATAACTATCTCGCCCAGCCGCACTATCATTCCCATTTCCTCGGCGATAGGTATAAACTCGTCGGGATAGATGGGACCAATTTCCGTTTTGTTCAGACGGATAAGCGACTCTGCCGTGCGGAATTTGCCCGTTTCCGTTTCGTAGATAGGCTGGAAAAACAGCTCAAAATTGTTCTCCTCGGAGGCAAGCTCCCGCTTTAAAATACGAGTGATCTCCTTCCTTCGGGTTATCCTGCCGTAGGTTTCGCTGTCACAGTAAAATATCCTGAAATCTCTGGAATCACGGGCGGCTGAAACGGCATATTCCAGCAATTCAAGCAGCTGCTCGGTGTCCTGCGCCTG
>JAEDOB010000015.1 GCA_016302225.1 Oscillospiraceae bacterium
CACATAAGTAGCAAAAATAAAGGGCAGCCCCTTGTGAGCTGCCCTATTTTCACGCCGAAGCCGAGGGAATACCCATTAATCGGTAATTCCTTAGAATTAAATTCGGAACGCTTATCTGTTATTCATTATTTCCACAAGCTTGTTTTTAAGGTCGTCCTCAATTTTGCCGAGAGCCTTTTCAGCCTCCGCACGCTGCCTGCTGCCGTCTTTCTGTATTTGGATAGTTTCCTCAATGGTGCTGATAAGGTTCTGATTTACCTTTTGCAGAGTTTCGATGTCAACAATTCCGCGGTTGGATTCCTTTGCGGTTTCCACCGTGTTTGTTTTCAGAAGCTCGGAATTTTTCACCAGCATTTTGTTGGTGGTGTCGGTTATCTCACGCTGCATTTTCAGCACTCTCTGCTGATTGTTAAGCCCCATGGCAATTACAAACTGACTCTTCCAAATGGGAATGGTATTCAGCACCGCCGTCTGGATCTTGTCAACCAGAACACGGTCGTTATTCTGTATCATCTTTATCTGCGGAGCGGTCTGAACGGCAATGGTGCGGCTCAGCTCAAGGTCGTAAATTTTCTTCTCAAACCTGTCGACCTCGTCCTCAAAATCCCGTACAAGCTGTGCGTCCATGGGATTTCCGCTTGCCTGCGCTTCTGCTCTCAGCTTGGGGATAGTTTCCGTTTTTATCTCCTCAACACGTTCTTTTCCTGCCTGAATATAAAGCCCCAGCTCACGGAAACAGTCAAGATTCTGCTTGTACATAATATCAAAAACGCTGATGTCTTTGAGCATATCCATTCTTGCCTTTTCAAGAGCGGCTTCTATTTTGTCTATCTGGACCTCGGCTTTGCTGTAACGTTCCGCAAGCTTTTTAATGCCTTTGAAAGCATTTTTTACCCCGGGCAGCTTTGACAATATCCCATTGTCATTTGTAAACGATGAAGGGTCAAGACTGTTTACCTCCACCACAAGACTTGACAGCAGATCGCCCACCTGTCCGCCGTCCTTTGAACGGACATTGTCCAAGATGGAATCGGTAAATTCCGTAAGCCGACGCTGTGCCCCGATACCGAACTGCACCGTTGCTCCCGAATCGGTAAGGTCAATGCTTTCCTTTATTTCCGCTATTTTTGTCCTTTCCTCGGGCGTAAAATCAAGCTGAGTATTTTCCTTTTGAACCGCAAGAGATGTGTCCTCCTCTGCGGCTATGCTTTTTGATTTTGACAGTGTCGCTAAACTAATTTCAGACATAATCAGTCCTCCAATTCTTCCATAATAATTTTCATTACATTGTAATCGGGCATATTTATTACCGCATTAAGCTGCGGTGCTACGCCGTTTACCTTCCCTTCCCCGCCCTCGGAGGAAATATCGCAGCCGCTTGTTCTAAAGCCGTGCTTTTCCCATGCAAGCTGCTGAATTTTTTCATCGCAGAGAGCCGCCGCACCCTGCTTTCCCGTTTCGTCAAGGGCTATGTAAATATGTGTTGACCAAAGTGTTGGCGTTGGATAAATGATGACAATATCATCTTTAAGCTTTGCATATTGCTCGGGATTTTCCGCCGCATATTCAAGCAGCTGATTTTCATAGCCCGCAATAATAGGCTTTGCGCCGATGCCCGTTCGGATAAACTGATTGAATAAATCGGAAGATGAGGTTTCCATATATCCGAGGTCTGCAAAGATCGATTTAAGCTGCGGCATTATTTCCTTAACGCTTGCTTCATCAGCAGTTTTTCCGCCGCACAGCACATTTGCCAGAAGCGCCGCAAACATATTTCCCGAATTTGAGCGGACGGGGTCGGTGGTGTCTACCGAAACATTTCCGTAAAGCTCGGGCAGACCTGCCTCCGCCCAAGTTACGCCGCTTGTTATCTTATCGGTCAGCTTCTGCATATCCGCATAGTAAACGCCGTCTGTAAGAGTGACCGTTCCGTCGGTCATAAACGCTTCGGCAACGGCTTTGTGGGAATAAAGCACAATAGGCGTGTTGAAAATTATTTCATCGGAAACAGGCTCGCCGTGCATATCCTTGTAAAATTCCAAAGCCGTTCTGCTTGACGGAAACAGATAATCTCTCCCCGTTTGGTCAGCCGTTACCATATCCAGAGAGCCTACACGGGAATAGTCAAAGGCAATGTGATATTTTTTTGCAAGAATATCCGCTATCTGCTTGTCCTCCATAATGCCAATTTTTTCGCCGCCCAGATAACCGTTTATCACGGTGACATCGGTGGATTTTCCGTAGAAATAATAGCCCGCAGCACCAAGCATTACCGCTATCAAAATTACCGCACCTATAAGTTTTGCCTTCATTTGTCCATCTCCATTTTAACCGTTTGCTCCAAAAGCTCAATTTCCGCCTGCATATCCGTAAGCTCGCCACGCATAAGCTTTTCAAACTGTCCGCTGAATGCTTTATTTAAAGTTGCAAGTGCGCTTCGGGTATCTTTTTTCAGCTTGATTATCTCCTCGGTTTCGATATTTGCGTCCTGCAAGCCGATATATTTTGACAAAAGCTTTGAAGCGGTGTCCTGATAATAGTCAATAAACTGCCTTGCCTGACGTATTTTTGAGGGGTTGTTTTCCAGATATTCTATAATAGCCGCCGAGGTTTCCGCAAGCCTTTCCGCCTCGTCCTTTACCTGTGTATCGACTATTTTTACAATACATTTTTTAATGCTTTCATAGTCCTCTTTTGCTTCAATGAGCTTCTGTTCAAGCTCCTCGCCGTTTTCGATAAAATCAATGTCAATGCTGCCTATCCTGCGTTTCGGCTTTGTCATAAGATACAGCCCCGCATATGTTCCCACGGCAATGGGAATATCGATCAAAACAGACCATTCAAGCAGAAAAAGAAGCAGCACAAAAACCGCTCCTGCCGCTCCTGCGGAAATTATTGCGGCAATATTCTGACGAAAATCGTTTTTCACATCAATTATATCCTTTCACGCTGCGGAATGCACCTATAAGGTCGCTTCTTCCGTCGAAAACTCTTGCATTTGTAAGCTCGGCAAGCTCATTAAGCTGACTGTCATCAGCATCGCCGAACATTATGGAAAACACGGGAATATCATATCCGCACGCCTTATATCCATTGATAAAATCCTCACGGCTGTCGGTTTTTGATGCACCGTCCGACATAATTATGACCGCCGGGCAGTAATCATAAAGGTTATATTGATTTGCCGCATAATTGATGCCTTCAAGTGCCGCAGCATACATATCCGTGCCGCCCCCGGGCTCCTCGGCACAAATGTCCTCGTAAAGCAGCGGCAAATGTTCGCTGTTGTCAATGTCATAGATCGTCCTGACATACCCGTCAAAGGGGACAACGATATTTATCTCATTCTCCGACGCCTGCAAAAGATTTTTCTCCGCATTTTCGGGGAGAAGTATCTGCTCCATAGCAGCCACCAGCTGACTGTTTCCGTCGCCCTTCATACTTCCCGAAAAATCAAGGCAGTATATGTTCAGGGACGGCTTGCGGAATGCCGTCTGATACAAGTTCAGTGCCTTCATCAGCGTATCCTCCGAGGGCATTGTTATGGGGGACAGAATTTTTTCGGTATCTATTCCCCATTCCCCATTGAAAATATCGCCGTACCGGGAATAGTCCTCTGTAAATTCCGTACGTCTGCCCGTCCGACGAATTTTTTCCTGCGCATTGTCGGACAGCAAATATTCCTGCACCGCAAGGAAAGCCGTTTCCTTGTCCTTGTTTCCGTGGTCGGCATAGGCAAGGGGCGAGTCCGCAACGGTCAGTCCGTCATAGGGATAAACTGCGTAAAGCGGCTCTCTGCCCTGTGAAACAAGCTCCTTGTTTGCGGCGATTATAAGGGATTCGTAATTTACCATTGCATCGTAATTTCCCGCTAGGAACATATCCTTCAGCCAATCGGAGCTGCCCGAGCTTCGGTCAATTCCCGAAAAAAGTGAGGATATATTTTCCCGCAGCAAGGGCGAATCAAGGTCATCTGAGGTAAGCGCAGAGGTCTTTCCCGTAAGTGCGTAAAGGAAACCTATGTATGCGCTTGCACCCGAATTTGACTGCGTTGCGCTGGTCATACAAAAGCTTAAATTTCCCGAATTTATTGCACCGAGAATATCATTTACCGAAACCTTGCCGCTTGTAAAGCCCAGATTTTCCGCAACGGACTTTTTTATCCCGAAAACCACGGGAGAAGATGAAATTGATTTATCGTGCTTGATAATATGCTTGTCATCGCCCAAGGAAAGCCATATGCTTGAAGCGGGCCACACAGCGTCATAATCCTCCGCACCGCTTTTCAGCTCGTTCATAATATCCACAGAGCCTTTGTAGGTCATTTCAATGCCCACGCCCGTTTTCTTTGAACATTCCGCAAGTATATCCGAAAGCTCCTTGTTTTCGGAACCCGACAAAATTTTTATAGTTTCCTTTTCAAATACCCCGCCGCCAAAGCTGTTTTCCGAAGCGGTTGAACAGGAAGAAAATATCCCTGCGGACATTATGACAGACAGTAACATACACATTGCTTTTTTCATATCAAGACCGTCCCGTAAAAATTATATTTAATACATTATAAGTCCGCAATGTAAAATCGGCTATCATTGCTCTGCAAAATCCGTGTAAAACCTATTATTTCCCGCCTTTTTCCGTAAGCAGAACGCCGCACGCCAACGCCGTAAGGGGCGCAACGCTTACAAGCCCAAAGCTGCCCACAACAGTGTGCACTATCTCCGCCGCAACATATTTGTAATTGAGGATATTTCCGAGAGGCGTCCCCTGTGCCATAAATACCATAAGCAGTGCACAGCAGCTGCCCGAATATGCAAGCAGAAGCGTCGTGGTGATGGTTCCCATAGCCGCACGTCCAACGTTAAGCCCCGACTTTATGGCTTCAATACGGCTGATGTCGGGCTTTTTCCGAATGACCTCGTGAACGGCAGATGTGATGTCTACCGCTAAGTCCATTACCGCTCCCGATGAACCGATAAAAATGCTTGCCATAAAAATTTTTGTAAGATTAAGGTCGTTGTAGCCGTTATACAAAAGGCTTTCGGAGAACGCCATAACTGCGCCGTGTATCTTGAAAATATCCGTAAAAATAATTCCCGTAACGGCAGTGGTGACAATACCCGCTCCCACTCCCAGCGAAGCCGCCGCAGTCCGCCTGTCAAAGCCGTAAACCAGCGCAATTATCATTACCGAAAGCAGCAAAACGATAATTCCGCCCGTTATTATT
Organism: Oscillospiraceae bacterium; assembly: GCA_016302225.1. Lineage (GTDB taxonomy): Bacteria > Bacillota > Clostridia > Oscillospirales > Ruminococcaceae > UMGS1889. The sequence continues at coordinate 5,225 of JAEDOB010000015.1, forward strand.
GGGTCAAAGCCCTTGAGATACATGGGCACAAGCAGTTTCCATATGGACAAAACCGTTACGATAAAGGACAGCACCGCCCGAACGCCCGTCTGTCCCGCAAATGCAACCAGAAAAATCACAAACACCGCCGCCAGAATAAGCTCGCCGTTAAGGCGGTAATGGTCAACCATTGTGACCGACAGTATCTCGCCGTCACGGTAGCTTACAAGGACATACGCCTTGTCCCCCTCAAAAAATATCTTATCCTGTTCAAGGGAACCGTTCAGCAGATTTACCGCTTCGGTTTCCTGCCCCTTGAACAGTCCCCCAAGCAGCTTAACCTTGCAGACCTGCTCACCCTGTCTTACAAGTCCCGTATCGATTATTGCGCTGTTATCGCAGGAAATGACCCTTGCGGCACAGCGGTCACTGCCTGTGTATTTCGCCGCTCCCTCAAAGCCTGTGGGTATCAGCAGAAGTATTATTATCAGCAGAACAGCCGCTATAACAGGCGCATTGTATTTTACTTTTTCGGACATTTTCATTGACCCTTTCAGATGAAAAATTTGCGCCCCCACACTCTGCCGTATGAGGACGCTTTAAGGAAGAATTTAAAGTGAGGATAACTTACTGAACATTTGTAAGAAGTGCAAGCTTGTCATAAATATCGGTGTTATCGTAATATCCGCCGAAAAGCTCCTGACCTGCGCCCTTTGCAAATACCGCAACGGGAAGTCCCGTGTGAGAGTATGAGCTGAAATTGATACCCGACTTGTTGTTGAGAATGTGTGTGATAGTTACGGAAAGAGGCTCATAGGTGCCGTAGAGAATATATTCCTCATCGGTAAGCTCCTCCTCGCCGCCGTTCATGGTCTTGTCGTATGCAGCTTTGAGCTTTTCCATCTCCCAGTCGGTAAGAACAAGGTTGGGGTTGGTCTTGTCGGTGGCATTTTCGGGAGCAACAAGTCCGAAAAGACGCTGAACGTCCTTCAGAACAGCTTCAAAGGAGGTGCCGTTTTCCTTGTACTTTGCAACATAATCGCTGTCATATTTAGCGTAGGAGATCTTCTGGTTTTTCAGATTTGCAAGGTAGGTATCGTAATTTGTTCCCGCATAGCCGATAGTCAGACCGCCTGTTTCGTGGTCGCCCGTTACAAGGATAAGTGTTTCATCGGGGTGCTCGTTGTAGAATTCAACTGCCTCCGCAACTGCAAAGCTGAGAGCCGCCGTATCGGAAATTGTGGAGCCTGCATCGTTTGCGTGGCAAGCCCAGTCGATCTTTCCGCCCTCGACCATCATAAAGAAGCCTGTGTCATTGTCAAGAACCTCAATGCCCTTGTCAACATAATCAGCAAGAGTCCATTCATCTGCCTTGCGGTCCTTGTGGTAGGACATGGAATCGCTGTCTGCAAGAGTTTCGGCAATTACGATAGCCTTGCCGTCCTCGGCGGTGAGCTTCTCTGCTTCTGCCTGAGTTTTTACTACCTTGTAGCCTGCGTCCTCTGCGACCTGATAAATATCCTTCTTATCGCCGTCTGCGCCTGTGGGCTTTAAAAGTGCGCCGCCTGCGAAATAGTCAAAATCGCTCTCCACCATTTCAAGACCTATCTCATAGTAATTCTTTCTGCTTGCCTGATGTGCGTAATATGCGGCAGGTGTTGCGTGGTTCAGGTTTACGGTGGAAATAACGCCTACCTTGTAGCCGTACTGCTCCTTCAGCTTTTCGGTAATGGTTTCATACTTTGTTGTGAAGGTTTCGTCCATATTAATAGTACCGCTGTATGTCTTGTGACCTGTGGAAAGTGAGGTCGCAGTCGAAGCGGAATCGGGGCAGAAGGACGTAGAATCGTATGTTACCGCAGAGCCTGCAACGGGGAACTTCATAAAATTGAGCACCTTGGTATTGTCAAGAATGCCGTTGTCATTGGTGTCGTTAAGTGCGGAATAATAATCCGCAGTCGCCTGGATCTGAGGATAGCTCATGCCGTCGCCGATAAACATAAAGATGTACTTGGGTGTCTTGCCGCTGTACTGAGCAGTCTGAGCTGCTGCCTTTGCGGAAGAGGTTTTGAGTCCTGCCGCACCGACCGTGCTTACTGTTGCTGTTGCCGCAACTGCAATTGCAGCTGCCATTGCCGCAGTTTTTTTGAAATTCATAATAAATCTTTCCTTTCATCTCCGTACCGCAGAATGGTACGTTTTTTATTAAGCTTTATTCTGCAAAGCCTATTATATTGTTTCGATGTAAAATTCTCTATCACGGATATGCGAAATCGAGGTAAAATACATTTGCATGGAATACAGTCGGGTAAGATTTTTTTAAACCGTATCTGCTTCTTTGTGGACATGCAGTGAAAAAGCTGAAGCTATTGTAAAATTCGGTACCAAATTGTATGAAATTATACAAATTTGTCGCAAAAAGCAGAAAAAACCTTGATTTTTCCTGCAAGGTATGTTATACTAATCTCTGATTAGAAAGTGGACAAAAAATCTGTGAAAAAGTTAGTGTTTATAGGTTTTGTGCAGATTTTTTGTCTACACCTTCATTGGAGATTAGTATCATACTTACTTCGGGAAAACTTAACAAAAATGTCATACTAAAGCCGATACGGTTTTTGTGATGACAAATTAAAGATAACATACAAAGGCGTACATCTTAACATAAAGTCAAGCTGTGTGCCTTATTTTATGAGTTCACAAAAAAAATCCGAACAAATGCTAAGGAGCGGGAAAAAATGAAATATACCGATATTGTAACAAACAAAAGGACAGCGGCAAAATCGGCACTGCTGATTTTTATACTCTGCACGGTAATAATGTGCGCAATGAGCGTTTTCAGCGGCTGGGAAACGTGGTTTATCATAATGCTTGCCGTTAATACGGTCGTGCTTACGGTCATGACCTTTCACCCGAAAATTCCCGTGAAAGCGCAGTCAGTTGTTCTTATGCTGTTTTCCTTCTCAAATATTTTTGCGTGCAGCATTATGGAAAATGATATTTATCAGTCAATATCGGTTTTTATTGGTGCTGCAATACTCATTTCCGTTTACAAGGACGTAAAGCTGCTGCTTAGCTATGCCCTGCTTATTGTGTGCAGTGTGTTTTATCATATTTTTGTGCTGAACAGTGTAAGCTTTTCCGCAATGACAGATATTACGCATTTTACCGTGAGAATATCCGTTATGGTCACGGCTCTCGTTTTTCTTCTTGTGTTTATCAGCAGCATGAACAAAAATGAGGAGGAGCTTAAAGAAAGCGTCGCAGAAGCAAGGCAGGCGGAGCATTACAAGTCGGATTTTCTTGCCAATATGAGCCACGAGATACGCACTCCCATGAACGCCATCGTCGGAATGTGCGAGCTTATTCTCCGTGAAAGCGGGCTGAGCGAAAGTGTCCGCGAGAACTGCTTTAACATTCAGACCTCGGGAAGAAGTCTGCTGGCTATCATTAACGATATTCTGGATTTTTCCAAGATAGAGTCGGGCAAGCTGGAGCTTATTCCCGATGAATTCAACATTGCTTCGACGCTGAATACCGTTATTAATATGTCCGAAGCGAGGAGAGGAAACAAGCAGATAGACATTATCGTAAAGGCAGACCCCGATATTCCGAGAGGAATAATCGGTGACGAGGTGCGCATAAGGCAGGTCATTGTCAACCTTATGACGAACGCTATCAAATATACCGAAAAGGGTTATGTAACGCTGACCGTTTCGCAGTCAAAGCAGGATTACGGCATAAATCTTCTGGTTTCCGTCGCAGATACGGGTATTGGCATTACCGAGGAAAATATCGAAAAGCTGTTTACAAGCTTCCGTCAGGTTGACACAAAGAAAAACCGCTCCGTTGAGGGTACGGGACTGGGACTTGCCATTTCAAAGCGGCTGATAACGCAGATGGGCGGATTTATCGGCGTAAAAAGCGAGTACGGCGTTGGTTCGGAATTCCGTTTTGTTATACCCGTCAAGGTCACGGACGAAAGACCGTTTGTTACTATCAAGGACCCGCAGAATATACATGCGGTGGGACTTTTTGCACAGGACAAGAATAACGGAAGATACAAAGAACATTACAGCGAAATGGGCAGGCAGCTTGGCATTGATTTCAAATGTGCCGACAGCATTGACGAGCTGAATACTATTGCTGAAGGCGAAAAGATCACCCATATATTCACAGCCAAGGAAGAGTACATCAAAAATGCGGAGGCCTTCGGAAAAATAGCGGACAATACCAAGGTATTCGTTGTTCAGGAAAGACTTGATGCCATAGAGCTTCCCGAAAATATCAAGTGCATTTTCAAGCCGTTTTATGTAATTTCCGTAGCTTCTGCGCTAAATAACGAGAATATCGTGCTCAATCTCAATGAGCGAAGGGGTTCGGATATACGCTTCTCGGCACCGAAGGCGAGAGTTCTCATTGTTGATGACAACGCTATCAATCTGAAGGTGGCTGTGGGACTTATGCAGCCCTATCATATGCAGCTTATGACGGCGGAAAGCGGTCGGGCGGCTATAAATATGCTGCGGTCAAGGGATATAGACCTTGTGTTCATGGACCATATGATGCCCGAAATGGACGGCATTGAAGCCACAAAAATAATCAGAGATATGGATGGCGACTATTACAAAAAGCTGCCTATTGTTGCACTGACCGCAAATGCCGTAAACGGTGTGCGGGAGATGTTCATACAGGAGGGGCTTAACGACTTCCTTGCAAAGCCTATTGAGCTTACCGCACTTGACAGGATACTTAGAAATTATCTGCCGAAGAAATACATCGAAGCTCCCGCAGCGACTGATTATGCGGAGAACGACAGGCGAAAGAAGGACAGAAAGCCTGCCGCCGAAGCTGTAATGTTCGATCCCGACAAGGGGCTTATGTACACGGGCGGAAATTTTGACGCTTACCGTGAGATACTTGAAATGTATGCGAAAAAGGGTCCCGAAAAGAGGACGTATATTGACGAATTGTTTGCGAAAAAGGATTGGAAAAACTATGTTATCGAGGTGCACGCACTGAAAAGCACATCTCTGAGCATAGGTGCGGTGAAGCTTTCCGAGCTTGCCAAGGAGCTGGAGCTTGCGGGAAAGGCAGGCAGCTACGGCACTATCGAAAAGAAAAACGGCACGTTGTCCGACCTTTACGGCGAGGTCATTGACATTGTAAACAATTATCTCGGCGAAAACGAAGCCGACGATACCGAAAATGAAGCGGAAGAGGAAACAGCCGAGCTTACGGAAATATCCGCAGAAATGTTGGCGGAATATATCGGCAGAGCAAAGGACGCTTGTGCGAGCTTTGACGGCGATGCTGTGTCAGCGGTGGCAGAAGAGGTTTCGGAGTATTCCTACAAGGGAAAGCCGCTTAAAGAGTATTTCGGCAGGGCGGCAGAGCTTGCGGAGGATTTTGAATATGACCATGCGGCAGAGGAGCTTGCAAGGCTTGAAACGGAGGTAAGCGTATGAATAAAATAGGGATCACTACCGACTGCGTTTGCGACCTGCCCGAGGAATATCTCAGCTTAAACCATGTGGGGGTTGTGTATTTTTACATAACCACAAGCACGGGACGTTTCCGTGACGGCTATGAAATTGACTCCGCAAATCTTATCGAATATCTTGAAAACGGCGGAAAAAAGGCTGAAACCTGCGCCCCCGAGCCGGGTGAATACAAGAGCTTTTTTGAGGAACAGCTGAAAAAATACGACGAGATCATACACATTTCCATAACGGACAAGGTCAGCCTTTCTTATCGGAATGCCCTTGAAGCGGTAAAGGATATGGGCGATGAGGGGAAACGTGTTCACGTTGTCGATTCGGAGCATCTGTCCACAGGCATGGGACATATTGTTATAAATGCCGTGGATATGCGTGACGGCGGCAGCTCTGTACGGGAAATACTTGACGAAACAGAACGCCTGAAAAAACGTGTTTCCACCAGCTTTATCGCCAAAAATGCGGATTATCTCTACCGAAACGGAAGGGTCAGCAAGACCGTCAGGGATATTTGCGATGCCTTTATGGTGCACCCCATACTGTACCTTAAAAACGGTAAGATGACACTGAAAAGTATTCAGATAGGCAATTATGACAACTCGGTAAAAAGGTACATCAGAAGTGAGCTTCGGCATAACAAAAAGATCAATAAGCGCAGACTTTTTATCACCCATGTGGGCTGCACGGTCAAAAAGATCTCGGAGGCAAAGGCAGAGATAAACAGGCTTTGTGCTTTCGATGAGGTCATAGTCACAAAGGCATCTGCGACAATATCAAGCAACTGCGGTGAAGGTACCCTGGGCGTTTTGTTTATAAATGAAAATTGAGGTGTATTCCATGAAAAATATTCTGGTAGTAGATGATAACAAGCTAAATCTTGCGTCCGCACGAAAGACACTCAGCGGAGAATATAAGGTCATTCCCGTAATGAAGGGCGAACAGGCTCTTTCCTACCTTGAGCACGGCGAATGTGACATTATCCTGCTTGACATAAATATGCCCGAAATGGACGGCTTTGAGGTTCTGTCAAGAATAAAGCAGATGGAGCGGTGCAAAAATATCCCCGTTATCTTCCTGACGGCGGATAACGATACGGAAACGGAAACACGCTGCTTTAAGGAGGGCGCTGTGGACTTTATCGCAAAGCCCTTTGTTGCGGAGGTAATGCTTTCGAGAATTGGCAGAATACTGGAGCTGGAGGAGCTTCGCCGAAATCTTGCGGACAAGCTGGAAAAGAAAACCCAAGAAGTTTCCGACATAAAGAACAAGTCCCGTCAGGACGCACTTACGGGGCTTTGGAATCGTGCGCATACCGAGGAAACTGTAAACAAGATGATCTCCGAGGGGATAAAGGGCGCACTGATGATGATCGACATGGATAATTTCAAGGCGATAAACGATAACTACGGTCATATTGCGGGAGATCAGACGCTGAAAATGTTTGCGGACACTCTGAGAAAATACTCGGAGGAGGGCGATGTTCTCTGCCGTATCGGCGGCGACGAGTTTGTGGTTTTTGTTAAGGACGTCATCTCCAAGAGCGAGATCGGGAACCGTGCCTCCGATATTATTGCCGACCTTTGCTATAAGCTGGAGCAGTGCAAATTTGAAACAAATTCCTCCGTATCTATCGGCATTGCGCAGACTCCCGAGGACGGTACGGAATTTAACAAGCTTTACAATGCGGCGGATAAGGCACTTTATTATGTCAAGCAGAACGGCAAAAATTCCTATCACTTTTTCAGTGACCAAAATGAAGCTGAGCAGAAACGCAGCGCAAAGAATGTGGATCTTGATTATCTTGTTCAGATACTCAGCCGTGCCGACAGCGGCAAGGGTGCGTATCTGCTTGATTTTGAAAACTTCCATCATGTGTATAATTTCATCAAGCGTTTTGTAGACAGAAGCGGCAGAGAGGTTCAGACGGTTCTGTTTACCATAAGTGCTGCCGACGGCGCAGGCGAACCCACTCCCGATGAAACGGAGGCTGCGCTGGAAATGCTTGACAAGGCAATTTACACATCTCTCAGACGTGTTGACGTTTCCACAAGATATTCAAGCAAGCAGACCATAGTTATCCTTATGGACGCAAATTCCGAAAACGGCGAGCTTGTTGCAAAGAGGATAATCAGCTGCTTTGAGAAGCTTTACATAGGCGGACAGCTGAAGGTGGAATACGGTATTGCCAAAATGGAGGCAAACAGCATTTTGCGCAGAAATTCCTCCCAAGCGGCAAACAATTGATTTAAGGATCTGATCTGATTGAAGAAAAGCAGAATGAAGCTCAGCAGCGGTTATCGTGTGGCGTTATTTGCAATAATAATTGCATTTATAACGGTCATAGCTATGAATATCGCTTTGATACAGCGTGCCGAAACAGAGCGTACAGAAGCCGAGGGGCAGATGCGCCTGAGCAATATTGCCGCTCGGGCGGACAGCAGCCTTTACCGTTCCGAATGCCTGCTTGACAGCGTGGCAATGCAGATAGAGCAGCTCATTTCCATGGACGGAGATGTTTCCGAGCGGCTTGACGAATATTTTTGTCCCGAAACTGTTGAAGATATTAAGCAGCGGTCTGACGGAAACTGTTTCAGCGCATATGCTGCGTATAACGGCAAGCTTTACATAAATGATTTTGTCCCCGATAAGGATTTTGTGCTTGATGAGCGTTCCTGGTATATCGGGGCTAAAAAGCGTATGGGTGCCGTGAATATTACGGAGCCGTATATCGACGCCGGCACGGGCGAAATGTGTTACAGCATATCAAGGCTTTTGTCTGACGGCAAAACTATTGTTGGACTTGATTTTAATCTCGGCGGAATTCAGCAGTATATCGAGGAGATGAATTCCAACGGTTCGGGAACAAGCTTTATCGTTGATGCGGACGGTACGATAGTCGGACATTCGCAGCCCGAATATGTGGGCAGGAATTACAGGGAGCTTGATTTTTACAACGAGCTTGTAAACAAGGTCTATATGCTTTACGGCAATTCCTTCGATTTTAAGTCTGACGGCGAGAAGTACAATGTTTTTTCCTACAAGACCAACTATGACTGGTATCTGGTGGTCTGCGTGAAAAAGAGTAACGCAGGTGCGCCGCTTAGCAGCGATACTTTGCGTACAGCAGTTATTATGATAATAGTTGCGGCGGCGGCTGCGCTGTTATTTATTCATACCTGCCGTGAAATGCTGAAAGCGGAAAAGGCGTTGGCTGACAAGGACGAGCATCTGAAAAATATGAGCCTTGAATTAAAGCGTCCTCTTTCAAGGATAATGAACCGTGCGGATATTCTGGGCAGCTACGCAGAAAACGGCAGCGATGCGGGAGATGACATAAGCGATTCCGCCAAAGAGCTTGACCATATGCTGGACGAGTTGTTTTCCGATTCATACACCGAAAATTATCCCGTGAAAGAGGAAAATACCAAAAAGAAAAAGGGAGTCTTTAACAATGCGCTAAGGATCGTTTTTGTAACTGCCGTACTCCTTGCAACGGGAATTTTTGCGATCATTTCCAATACAAATGTGCAGAGAGAGCTTAGCAGGAACAAAATGGAGAAGGAGGCAGAGGTATATCTTACTCAGGTAAAGGAATGGGCACTCAAAAATAAAACCGTCCTCGAGGTCATATCCGAGAGTATTGCCGCACAGCCGGACTTTGAGGATGATTACGATTCGGCTGTCACTTACCTTGACAGTATAATTTCGCATTATGACGATATTTCCGTTGCATACATCTGCAATCCCGAATGGGAGCATACGGTGCTTATGAACAACGGCTGGGAACCCGATGAAAACTGGCACGTTGAGGAGCGTCAGTGGTATATTGACACAATGGCGTCCCATGAGAATTTCAATGTTTCTGCGCCCTATCTTGATGAACAGACAGGTCTTTACTGCACGACCCTCAGCAAGATAGTTTACGACGAAAAGGGAAATTTCATAGGCGTTCTGGGAATAGATTTCTATCTTGATAAACTTATTGATATTTTGGGAGAAAGCTACACCGATACGGGATATGCCTTCCTGACGGATATTGACGGAAATATCCTCAATCACCCTAACGAAGAATATGAGATGAAGCCCGATCATTCGGTAAATATTTCCGATCTCTGTTACAAGGAAGCCCTTCCCGATATGGGCAGCGATTATGCAATAATAACGGACTATGACGGACTGAGCAAGGCTTGCTTTGTTATGAATGAGGAGATCTCGGAATTTAATGTGTTTGCGGTAAAGGATCGGTTTTATGTCATGGGCAGTGCAATTAGCTCCATCCTTATATATATTGTGGTGTTCTCCGCTTGTATAATCATTGTAAATGTTATTATGTTCGGGATTTACATATGGCAGACAAAGGTAAACAAGGAGCTGAAAGAGGCTGCGGACAAGGCAATAAGCGCAGGCAAAGCAAAGAATGACTTCCTTGCAAATATGAGCCACGAGATAAGAACTCCCATAAATGCAGTTCTCGGTATGAACGAAATGATAATGCGGGAATCAAGCGAAAAGAATATTGTGGAATATGCCGCAAATATCCAAAGCTCGGGCAGAACGCTTCTTTCCATTATCAATGATATTCTGGATTTCTCAAAGATAGAGTCGGGCAAGATGGAGATAGTACCCGTTTCCTATGATGTAAGCTCTCTTGTGAACGATATTGTAAATATGGTAAGGATAAGGGCGGAGAAGAAAAAGCTCAGATTTATTTACGAGATAGACCATAATATCCCGTCAATTCTTTACGGTGACGATGTAAGAATAAGGCAGGTCATTACCAACATTCTTACCAATGCGGTGAAATATACGCCCGAGGGCTATGTGCGGCTGAGAATGAAGGTCGTGCATATGGAGAATGATATTCTGCGGCTGGAGGTCAGCGTTACCGATACGGGAATAGGCATTAAGGAAGAGGATATGGACAAGCTTTTTGCATCCTTCCAGCGCCTTGACCAGGAAAAGAACCGCAGCATAGAGGGCACGGGGCTGGGAATGTCTATCGTACAGCGCCTGCTTGATATGATGGGCAGCGAATTGAAGGTGTCCAGCGTTTACGGTTCGGGATCCACTTTCTCCTTTGAAATAGAACAGAAGATAGTTAAGCCTGAACCTATCGGAGATTTTGAGCAGCGGTTCAAAGCAGCGGCGACGGAGCATACTTCCGACACTGCTATTCGTATTGCTCCAAAGGCAAGAGTGCTTGTTGTTGACGATAACGAAACCAATCTGCTTGTAGCAAAGAGCCTGTTAAAGCGCACAAAGGTAAACCTTGACACGGCACCGAGCGGCGCAAGGTGCATTGAGCTTCTGAGAAACAACAGCTATGACATTGTTTTCCTCGATCATATGATGCCCGAAATGGACGGCATAGAAACTCTGAAAAAGATCAATGAGGAACAGATTGCACCCGATACCTGCTTTATCGCACTTACGGCAAACGCTATCCACGGGGCAAGACAAACCTACCTTGACGCAGGCTTTGACGATTACCTTTCAAAGCCGTTTACGGGAATGGATATTGAGAAATGTCTTTTCGGACATATCCCCGCAGACCTTTGCGAAGAAGAGATACAAGTCCCCGAGGAAAAGCCCGCCGAGGAAAAGAACAGCTCCGATAAAACGGAAGAAAATGCTTTGTTCAGCCCCGAAGCGGGAGCAAAATATACGGGCGGAGATACCGAGGCTTACAACGAGATACTTGCGCTTTACGTCCGCAAGGCTCCCGAGCTGTCGCAGCGCATTGAAAGGCTGTTTAATGAGAAGGACTGGAAGAACTATGTTATCGAGGTCCATGCGCTGAAAAGCTCATCGCTGACAGTCGGTTCAAGGCAGCTTTCCGAGCTGGCAAAGGAGCTGGAGCTTTCGGGCAAGGCGGGAAATTACGCCGTTATCGAGAAAAAGAACGGCGAGCTGCTTGACCTGTACAGAAAGGTCGCAGGACTTGGACAGGAATATCTTGGCGAACCCGATAATTCCGAGGAAACGCCTTCCGAGGACGTACAGCTTGAAGAGATCACGGCAGAAAAGGCAAAGGAACAGCTGCTTGCCGTTAAGGAAGCGTGTCTTGCATATGATGCCGATGAAGCGGAAAGACTCTGCGGCGAGATAGCAAGCTGTTCGGTAAACGGTCAGCCGATAAAGCCCGTGCTTGATGAAATTCTGGCGGCTGCAAATGATTTTGAGTATGAAGCAGCAGCTGATTTGGCGGAGAAATTTGCCGAAAAGCTTTGATCATCTGAGATTGGAGAATAGAAATGAGAGTGTTAAAGAAAATAGGTAGTTTTTTTGCAGCGCTGGTTCCCTTCTTTGTGTTACTGGGAGCGCAGGTCATTATCATGT
>JAEDOB010000214.1 GCA_016302225.1 Oscillospiraceae bacterium
TGCGGGGTGTTTGTGGGGTTACCGACTTGTGGCTTTCCGCTGCCTTTGTGTGACGGAAATCGAAAAATACGCTGCATTTTTCTTTTCCTATTGGGAGATTGATGCTTTACTCCTGCTTTTTTGTTGACTTTGATGTATTGGCTTTTGTTTGATTGGACTGTTAGCTTTGATGCCCTTGATGTCACAACTTTTTGATTTGCAGCTTGCGGATTTCGCTCTCTGCGGAGAGCGACCAGCCCTTGCTAGCGCCCAAGGGCTGGACCCCAAGGCGCTTTAGATGCGCTGCGCGCGGCTTTTTTTTTTTTTTTTTCGCTGCGCTCGCTTTTTATTTTTTATTCCTCGTCCCCATCATCAGGCACCGGCTCATCAACAATAACCTCATTCTTCTCCATCTCCAAAGCCTCCGCTTCTTCCTTCTCAAGCTCAGCCTCGGCAGGCTGCTCAACCTTCTGGACATCTGCATTTTCATCATGCTCAGCCCTCGTGAACGCCACAACCTTACTGTCACCCTGTACTCTCATTACCCTGACGCCCGACGCATATCTGCTCATAACACGGACATCGTTCGCCCTGATCCTGATGATAACGCCGTCGTCGGAGATAAGGATAATATCGTCCGTATCGTCAACGACCTTTATGCCGCAGACATAGCCCTTTTCGTTGGAAACAGGGTAATTCTTTAAGCCGTAGCCGCCCCTGTTCTGAATTCTGTACTGGCTAAGGTCTGCACGTCTGCCCAGACCCTTTTCGCTGACGGTGAGGACAGTCGCACCCTCTCTGACTCTTGCCATGGAAACAACGCTGTCGCCATCTCTCAGCTTTATCGCCCTAACGCCGTGAGCGGAACGTCCCAGAGGACGCATGGAGTTTTCCTCAATTCTGATTGCATATCCGCCCCGTGTGGCAACGATAAGCTGTGCGCTGCCGTCGGTCATTCTTACGCCCTCTATCTCGTCGCCCTCGTCAAGACCGATTGCGATAAGACCGTTCTTGCGGACGTTTTTATATTCCGCAAGGCAGGTGCGCTTTATCTTGCCGTTTTTCGTTACCATAACGATGAACTTGTTCTCGTCAAAATCGGAGGTCTTTATCATTGCGGCTATCTTTTCGCCGTCCGTAAGGGGCAGCAGATTAACGGCGTTCACACCTCTGGACTGCTTTGAGCCCTCGGGAATTTCGTAGCATTTCAGCTTATACATAATGCCCTTATTGGTGATAAACAGCACATTGTCGTGAGTAGAGGAAATAAACATCTCCTGAACAAAGTCCTCGTCACGCTGCTTCATACCCGTAACGCCCTTGCCGCCTCGGTTCTGGGTCTTATAGTCGGAAACGGGCTGACGCTTGATGTAGCCGATGTTTGTATATGTCACAACGCAGTCCTCAACGGGGATAAGATCTTCAATATCCACCTCGCCGCTGACGGACTCTATCTGTGTTCTTCTGTCGTCGCCGTACTTGTCCTTGATAACGTTTATCTCGTCCTTGATAATGCCGAGAAGCTTATGCTCATTTGCGAGAATTTCCTCCAGCTCGGCGATTTTCTTATGAAGTGCAGCCAATTCGTCAAGAATTTTCTGCTCCTCCAAGCCTGTCAGACGTCCGATAGTCATCTGAACGATAGCTTCTGCCTGAATTTCGGTTATCCCGAAACGCTCCTGCAGCCTTTCCTTACCGTGTGGGATAGACTGCGAAGTTTTCATTATCTCGATGACCTCGTCAATGTTATTGATAGCAACGACTAAGCCCTCTAAAATGTGCGCTCTTTCCCTTGCCTTTCTCAGGTCGAAGTTTGTTCTGTTTCGGATAACTTCTTCCTGGAATTTTATATACTCCTGCAATATCTGCTTGAGTGTGAGAACCTTAGGCTCGCCGTTTACAAGGGCAAGGAGGATAACGCCCACTGTGTCCTGCAGCTGCGTAAAGCTGAACAGCTTATTGAGGACAAGCTGGGGAATAGCGTCCTTTTTCAGCTCGATAACGATACGCATACCCTCTCTGTCCGATTCGTCACGGATAAAGTGTATGCCGTCAATTCTCTTATCCTTAACAAGCTGGGCAATTGCTTCGATAAGTCTTGCCTTATTGACCATATAGGGAATTTCGTGGACGATAATGCAGTTTCTGCCGTTTATCTCCTCGATGGTGGTATTTGCACGGAGAGTTATCTTTCCTCGTCCCGTTGCATAAGCCGCTCTGATTCCCGCTCTGCCCATAATAATGCCGCCTGTGGGGAAATCGGGACCCTTTATGCACTCCATTATCTCGTCAAGGGACGCATCGGGGTTGTCTATAAGCAGATTTACTGCGTCAATAGTTTCCCGCAGATTATGGGGCGGGATATTTGTAGCCATACCTACGGCGATACCCGTTGAACCGTTTACCAGAATATTCGGGTAACGGCTGGGCAGCACCACAGGTTCTTTCAGACGGTCGTCATAGTTTGAGGTGTAAGGAATGGTTTCCTTGTTAATGTCCGTGAGCATTTCCACGGATATTTTGGACATTTTCGCTTCTGTATAACGGTAAGCAGCAGGGGGGTCGCCGTCCACCGAACCGAAGTTTCCGTGACCGTCAACAAGCGGATAGCGCATAGAAAAGTCCTGCGCCAGACGCACCAGAGCGTCATAAACGGAAGCGTCGCCGTGGGGGTGATATTTACCCAGCACGTCACCGACGGTTGTCGCACTCTTCAGATACTTCTTATCGGGTGTCAGACCGTCCTCGTACATAGTGTAAAGGATACGCCTGTGAACGGGCTTCAGACCGTCCCTGACATCGGGAAGGGCTCTTGCCACGATAACGGACATAGAGTACTGCAGGAAGGATTCCCGCATTTCCTTTTCGACGTCAACGTGTATTACCTTGCTGTTTTCACTGTCGTTCATTCTATCCTATCCTTTCAGACCTTGTAGCGTATTCCCATAATTTTTTGGAGCCTTTCGGAGATAAGCTTGTTATCTTCATCGGAAAATGCAGATTTCGGGATAACGTACATATTGCTTTTCTTGATGTAGAGGAGATATTTATCGCTGTCCTCCACTATCTCAACGGCGGGATTGTCAAGGTGAATGACGGTTGCGGGGATCTCCTCGTCCTCGTCCGTTTCACCGTTTTTCTCCCTGTTTTCAAAATCTATTCTGTCCTGCTCGGTGGATATTTTCACCGCAAGAGGGTAGACGATACAGCTGTATTTTGTGCCTTCCAGCTCCTTGATATTATTTTCCAGATCCTTGGCAATTTTCCTCGGACGAAGAATAATGATGACCGCCAGCGCAACGCAAACGCCTATGAGCGCCCACGCCGACTGTGCGCCCCTGTCGATAACAAGAGCAGTTATCTGAACGCCGATAGCCAGCGCAATAAGTATCAGCTGGATAATGATATTTTTCATTCCGTAGCGTTTCTGAAACAGCCTGAAGCCGTTCATAATAAGCTCCGTGTCGGAGAGGTAAACGCCGCCCGCTATGGGTTCTCCGCCCATTGGGTCGGTTTGGTAAAAATCCTCGCCGTCGATGCTTTCATCAAACATTTTATCTAGCATTTTTTCTTTCCTTTTTGGTTGTTGTTTTGAGATACGGACAATATTTTACGCATCTCTTGTGACCTGCGGGCGGGGAAACCCCGCCCCTACAAAATTTGCTTTGTTAGGGGTTGATGTGATTTTTTACGTTATTTTGCGGTAAATACATTTTTGTCGTAAATATCCGAAATGTTTGGAATTTCACGCAATGTATTGTAGGGGACGGGTTTCCCGTCCCGTGGGTAACAATGAATTTTTCGGGTTGCCGTTAATTTGCGGAAAACACGGCTTTTTGATTTTCTTTATTTTGCTTTTAGAAGTCCAGATTTGAAACATCAAGGAACTTAGCATTCTTCTC
>JAEDOB010000016.1 GCA_016302225.1 Oscillospiraceae bacterium
TGCCGGGGTTAAGTCTGCCTTCCTTGTACATTACAGAGTAGAAATTGTACACGCCGCCGGGTGTAAGTCCCGTAAAGCTTGCGGTCTTAGTGCCTGTGGCTGCGGTTGTGGTCGCTGCTGCGTAATTTACTGCTTCGCTTGTTTGTAGATCTGAGAAGTATGGGTTAATTGTGGGGACAAGGCTCGTTTTAGTCGTACCGTTGCCAAGCTGTCCGTCAGAATTAGAGCCCCACATATTAAAGCTGCCGTCTTTAGTAATTATTGCACTGTGATAACCGCCAAGACTTATCGAAGCAACATTATCAAGGATTTTTACGGGAGTAGATCGATCATTGGTTGTACCATTGCCAAGCTGTCCACAGTCATTTTCTCCCCACATATACAAACTTCCATCTGTGATTATTGCAGCACTATGTCGTGAACCAAGGCTTACAGAAGCAACATTATCAAGTATCTTGATCGGCTTATTGCTGTTAGTGTTTTTGCCATTTCCTAAGCAGCCCTGATTCATTCCCCACATATACAAGCTTCCATCTGCGGTAATTGCTGCATTGTGACCACCGCCACAGCTTAGCTTAACGGCGTTATCAAGTATCTTTACGGGAGTATAACTGTCTTTATATGTGCCGTTGCCAAGCCGTCCGTAACCATTCCAACCCCACATATACAATTTTCCGTCTTTGGTTATTGCACCGCTGTAATCATAACCAAGATCTACCGAAGCAACATTATCAAGAATTTTTATCGGCGTTGAACTGCTATCGGTTGTACCGTTGCCAAGCTGACCATAGTTGTTTCTTCCCCAAATATACATGCTCCCGTCCGCAGTTATTGCAGCACTGTGATATCCTCCAAGGCTTACCGAAGCAACGTTATCGAGAACCTTGATCGGAGTATAGCTGTCTTTGTATGTACCGTTGCCGAGCTCTCCGTAATTGTTCCAACCCCACATATACAAACTTCCGTCTTTAGTGATCGCCGCACTGTGAGATTCACCAAGGCTTACTGAAACAACATCATCAAGCACATGCACAGGGGTATATCTGTCTGTTTTTGTACCATCGCCAATCTGTCCGTGATAGTTTTTGCCCCACATATACAAGCTTCCGTCTTTGGTTACGGCTGCACTATGGTATTTGCCTAAATCATAATCCACTATTATTGAAGATGTTTCTTTTTCAATTGTTGCAAGAATAGGCTGATACTCTGTTGAACCGTCGGGAGTTGAAGTATCCGGCTTCTGTACCGCAGAGCCGTTTCCCGTAGCGGAAGCGGAATTTTGAATTTCTACGCTTGTTCCGCTTGTCTTGACTTCAACACAGATACACTCATTGAATTTGTTGCCGTTAGTGCCGGGCAGCCAGAAATATGTATTTCCTTCGGGCAGGTAAGCTATAAATGTACCCTTGTAGTCTGTTGTGAAATATCCTTGATTGTTAGGTGTATACGTTGAAACAGGAACAGGATAGCCCTGATTATTGAAATATCCGTTATAAACCTTTGTGAAGGGTATAGTCTGTCCATTTGGGTTCTTTACTATAACAGATACCTTATATGTATTGTGCGGGCATTCGCCTTCTATAAGCTTACCATTATCAAGGTTGGAAATATAGCCTTCGTATAAACCTTGAGTAAGCTTAAGCTTATAATACCTAGGTGCATTATCAGGCAAGCCCTCATTAGCGTCCTCGTCATCTTCTAAGGTTATCTCACAAGTGCCTATGCTAACCTTGAGGTTATCTATCCACTCTACTTTATCTTCTTTAGGGAATTTTGGAAAGAAGTAAGATTTATCGAAACAAAAGAGTTCAAACTGAAGAGTAATTACCAGATCTATACCAACGGAAACGCAATCACTGCATTCATGCTTGTGATTACCACCGTATATCTGCTTCTGAGTTTCTCCCGTAAATTCAGCGCCTATAATAGTGTTTATGCCCAGTGACGCAATTTTATCATCGATTATGCACACGCCGCCGGTAAGCTCAATACCTATCAATATTGAACCTTCCACGCTAAGCGTCACGGGATCTTCACCGGAATCATCGTAACATACGGGAGAAAAACCTTCTGTATATGACCACTTTACTCCCCAAACCATTCTGACATTAGTGGAAAATTCAGCTTCTGCGCTAATATTTATAACAACTGAAGGATTAAAATAAAATGACAGACCGGGAATACTTGTGAAAAGATCATACTCACCAATGGGTACTTTTGCATTTATAGAACCCTCTACTTTTATGGAAAGAGTAATATCAGAATTAAACATACAGCTGATCTCTGATTTTTCGATATTTAATATATCCAGATTGAAAACCAGATTATAATACATTTTGTAATTAAGGGTTGCTTCAAAGGTAGCTTCACAATCTACGGTAACCCTATCCTTTCTGGTAAGACCGCCTGCTTCATTCTGGCTTTGTCCTACGATAGAGCTTGAATTTTCAACGCCCGCTTCAATTTTGATCTCATCATCAATAAGAGGCTTAAAAGAAATATCGTCTTCTATATTTATACCATTATAAGCCATGGGAATACCGTTATAAGCATAACTGCTCGCATCCTCTGCCACAGGAGTATACTTGCTCATATCGATCTTGATGAACTGAAAAATATCCGCCGCATCATATTCATAGCTTGTAATAGTGGCAGTAGTTCCGTCAAGAGTAATGCTCTTTACCTTTGCGATAACAAAATCATCGCCCGACTGCAGAGAGAAAATTTCTCCGTCGGTAAGTGATGTTATGCTGCTGTCTGCATTGCCGATAACGTAAGTAAGCGCTTCATCGTCTGCGGAGATTATCTGATTTGCTCCGCCTGTCTGTGAAATACGCTTTACGTTCTCGTTGTAAACCATAAAGTTATACTGATTTCCGCCGTCCAGATTAAGCACCAGAGCAGGGTCGAAATCATCGGTGGTCTTGGCATAGAAACCCTTCCAATAGGAATTATAGTGGTCGTCGGTATACACTCCGCTCAGAGGTATAGCACTGAACATATCCACAAGATACGCCTTGACAATAAAGGTTTCGGGCATTTCCGAAACGTCAAAGGTAAGCTCTGCAATGTTCGTTTCGGGGCTTGCGAAGGTTCTTGCGGAGGTTATCATTGCACCGCTGTTCTCGTCATACAGCGCAACAATAAGGTCGCTGTCGATCGAGGCGGTGTATCGAACATATGCCTTGTTGCCGCTGACAATTAATTTGTTGATAACACCGAGGTCGCTGTCTTCCTCCTCGGCTGTGCTGCCGCCATTGTATTTTTCCGAGATCTCATTAGAGAATATTTTTCCCAATGAGTTTGTCGATTCGAAGGAGTAATCGGTTTCCACATCTGCAGTTTCCTCCGTCTGCAAACCGTAATCGTCATAAGCATGAACATTAAACGCCCCGCCCAAAACAGTCACGGACAAGACCGCCGCCGACAAAACAGCAGTCACCTTTGATAAAAACCCATTCATTTCATCGTCCCTTTCATATTTTTATTTTTGCATAAATATGCCAAGCTTTATTATATCATATTTCATTTTACAATTCATTACAAAATAAAAGAAAATTTGCGATGTTTATATGAAAGTGCCCCTCTCCGCAATGAAGCGAAAAGGGACACGTGTATTTAATATTCGCAATGTATCAGAAACCAAACTTTCTCCCAAAGGTTTGTCCGATTTGGAAATATTAGGCAAATGCCCATTGAATCGATATTAGTGCAAAGTAAATTTACTGACAAAAATTATTTTACTTTGAGCGAAATTTTGGCTAGGTATATGTTTACTATAAAAGCCCGGATAAAGTCAAAATACAGAGCTTGCCCGGTTTCCGAATAAGCAATTCAGATTTATGCTTGACACGGGAAAAGAAATATGCTATAATCAATAAAATTGAACACGTTCAATAATTGGAGATGAGCATATGAAAAAGGACGAAAAGCTTGCTGTCACCAAGGAAAAGCTTATAAATGCGGCAGCTGAACTTATGAATGAATGCGCCGACTGCTCGGAGGTTACTTCACGGGCTATTGCGGAGAGAGCGGGAGTGCGGCTGTCCATGATAAACTACTGCTTCGGCTCAAGGGAGGCTTTGCTTTTTGAGGCGTTTTCCCGAAATGAGAAGGATTTCCGAGATGACCCGAGGATAAAAAGCATTATTCTGTCGGACATTTCCCCGAAGGAAAAGCTTCGGAAAATGCACTATGCGGCGGCGGAATTTCTCATAAAAGAGTACAAATTCACAAAGGCGGTAACGGGATATGTGCTGCTGCACAGGGATCTTTCAAAGGAGCCTTCCAGCCTGCCATTTATACGGGCGCATTTCGGGGAGCGGAAAACCGAGGAGGAATGCAGGATAATTGCATATGAGCTTTCAAGCATGATGCAGCTTGTTATTTACAGGCTTGAGGATTTTTTGAAATTCTCGGGTATTGACCTTCGGGACAGGGAGCAGCTTCACAGGTTTATAGATATGCGGATAGATATGCTTTTGGGGGAATAACATTATGAAGTACATATTTTCATTTAAGGATATTTCGGAAGATGTGAGTGCTTTTTGCGGCGGAAAGGGCGCTTCTCTTGCAAGGCTCACAAAAATGGGTCTGCCCGTTCCCGAGGGATATGTTATTACGGCAGCTGCCTTTCACAGCGGGATAATTTCGGGAGCTTTGGCGGAGCTGGAAACGCTTTTATCGGGACTTTCGGATAGATATACCTACGCCGTCCGTTCCTCGGCTCTCTGTGAGGACGGAGAAAATGCCTCATTTGCGGGAGCGTTTGAAACGGTCACAGATGTAAAACGTGAGGACATTATCACGGCGGTGAAGCAAGTGGCTGCTTCGGCGGACAGTCTGCGTGTAAAGAAATATGCCGAAAGCTCGGGGACGGACAGCGGCGGAATTGCGGTGGTCATTCAGCGGTTTGTGAAGCCAGAATTTGCGGGAGTGGTGTTCACCGCCGACCCCATAAGCGGCAGTGCTGCGGTCATGAGGGGAAATTACGTCAGGGGCGAGGGTGAGGCTCTTGTTTCGGGCGAAAAAAACGCCGAGGAATTTACGTTTAACGCTATGAAATTTTCCTACACGGGAAATGCGGAATTTGAGCGGTACGCAAAAACACTTTACAAATACTGCGAGAAAATCAGAAACGGTTACGGCAGACCTATGGACATTGAATGGGCAGTGTCGGGCGGAAAGGTGTATATTTTGCAGGCTCGTCCCATTACGTCCTTAAAGCGTTTGGACAGGGACAGCTTTAAGGTAAACGGCAGCCTTTCGGGGGAATATTTGTTGTCGAAAACCAATGTGGGTGAGATATTTATGCGCCCCGTTTCGCCTGTGACCTTCAGCGTGCTGGAGATAATCTGCGATGCGCTTGGAATGCCATGCTTTATTGACAATGTATGCGGTCAGCCCTATGCAAATCTCAGCGTTATATGTTCGCTTATGGTGGCATTGGGCGTGAAGGAAGAGTCGGCTTTCAAAATGATAAGGGATATTGCGGGAGAGCTGCCCGACGGCGTCACCGTTCCCGTATTTCCCTTTGACAGGAAAAATTTCAGGAAGAGAATGAGGAAGCTTTTCCTTCCCGGCGGCAAAAATAAAACCACCCGTAAAGAAAAGCGTGAATTCAAAGAAAAAATGAGCGAAATCGCCGACGAACTGATGAGCGAGATACGCCGTCTTCCCGACAATAAAGCGCTGTCCGATTTTTGGAAAACAAAGGGCGCCGCATTTATGTCAAACACCCTTAATACCATAATGAAGGGAGCGAATGTTTTCCCTCTTTTCACCACGAAAAAGCGTCTGTCGGACATATGCGGTGAAGAGCTTGCAAATGAGCTTTGCTCGGGCGGAGCGGGTACTCTTGACAGTATGAAGCCGCTGCTGATGCTTGAGGACGTTATTAGCGGAGATATGTCCCGTGAGGAATATATAAGGCTATGCGGACACAGGCATGTAAACGAGATGGAGCTTTCCGCACCCTATCCTTATGAAAACCCCGATTTCCCGCAAAATATCATAGATGAGCACATTAAATCGGGGGCAGATATACACAAAATGAGAGCGGACCGGGAAAGCCGCTATAATGAAGCCGTCCAAAAATTCAAGGAGCAATATCCCCGAAAGGCAAAATGGCTGGACAAGACTCTGCACAGCTTTAAGGAAGCTAACCGTTCCCGTGAGGAGGTGCGGAGCAAGGGCGTAAAGCTTTTCTGCATAATGCGGGAATTTCTGCTGAGAGCGGGGGAGCTAAACGGCATCGGCGATGATATTTTCATGCTGTATTTCCCCGAGGCTATGGAGCTTTTGAAGGGCGACAGAAGTGTGCTTAAACACATTCCCGAAAGACGGAAAAGCTACGAAAAAAATCTTTCATATCCACCGTTTCCAAATCTTATTTACGGTCGGTTCGATCCCGAGAAATGGCTTTCGGACGAGAACAGGCGGCGGGATTTTTATTCCGAGAAGCATTCTGACTGCTCCCTTTCGGCGGACATAAAGGGTTTCCCGGGAGCGTCGGGAGTCGTTACGGGACGGGTAAGAGTGATCTTCAGCTCCGACTGTGCAGAGGAGCTTCTTCCCGGAGAAATTCTTGCAGCTCCCGCAACCAATATCGGCTGGACGGTCATCTTTCCAAGAGCGGCGGCAATTATAACCGATATAGGGGCACCTCTTTCCCACGCCGCCATTGTAGCCAGGGAATTCGGCATTCCTGCGGTGGTGGGCTGCGGCAATGCCACAACGGTTTTAAAAACGGGAGATATGGTCACGGTGGACGGCGCAAGGGGCATAGTTACGGTAGAAAAGGGAACTGCTGATTAACGCTGTACACCCGGTGCTCACGGCAATCTCGGTGCAAAAACATATCGATCAGCAGTTCTTTAGTATAAAACATCATTCTCAAATCAAAGTAAATTTTGCCACAAGCTTTTTCAGCGACCCCGCTTCATTTTCCAGCCGTTCGCTTATTTCAGCCGCCTTGTCAGCAGAAGCAGACGTGCTTTCAACGACCGAAGAGATCATTTTCATTTTATCCGAAACACCTGTAATGCAGGCTGCCTGTTCCTCGGAGGATGCGGAAATATCTGCAATGTTCCTTTCCACCTCGGCGGTATTTTTTTCGACCGTACCAAAGGAGGCATTTACCGTTTCGGCAAGCTTCATTCCGTTGCTAATTGCGCCTACCGTGCGTTCGATAAGCACAGTAGTGCGTGAAGCGGCTTCTCCGCATTTCGTTGCCAGCTCGCCGACCTCATCTGCCACAACGGAAAAGCCCTTTCCCGCATCGCCCGCAGATGCCGCCTCAATGGCAGCGTTCAGCGCAAGCAAATGTGTCTGAAAAGCAATGTCGCTGATGGTATCGTTTATGGAACGTATCTCCTTTGAGGAGCTGAACATTTCCCGCATTGCCGAAAGCAGCTCGTTCATCTGCTCGCCGCTGACCCTTACGCCGTCCTTGGTTTCGGAGGCTAAGGTCAGTACAGAAGCAGTATTTTCGGCATTTATACTGATGCTTTCCTTCATATTTTCAAAGCTGTCGCTAATATCCTTTATCAGCCTTGTCTGATGAGTTACACCATCGGCAAGACGGCAGGACGTATCCACCACCTGCCCCGATATTGCGGACATATCCGCCGACGCCTTATCAATATCTCCCAGCACAGAACGGAGAGAATTCATAATGTTGTCAAGAGAAGCCTTTATGGGCTCAAAATCACCTCTGAATTTACCTTCGGTCTTGTGGGTAAAATCACCCTCAGCCATTTTCTCCAGGCTGTCGGAGATATGCTTTATCATGCTGTTGAGATGCCGAATATTACGTCTTGTGGATTCCACAAGCACTCCCGTTTCATCATTTGCGGCAACAGCGTCCATATCCGACCTCAGATCGCCGTCGGCTAAAAGCTCTATTCTCTTTGTACAGCTGCAAACGGGACCAACAATACGTGCAGACGCTTTAAGTATCAGAATAATGCTCGTTATTATCACAATAACGGCGCATACCGTCAGCACTGCAAGACAGATCAGGTTTCTTTTCAGAAATTCAAAATAGCTGACAGTGACCGCAAGCACCCAGCTGCTGCCCTTTTCAACGGGGACATAACAAGCAATGCGTTTTGTTTTTCCATCGTTGTATATCAGCGAACCTGTCCGATTTGCCAGCATTTCGGATATAACGGCAGCCTGTTCCGAAAATGAAGCGTCCTCCTCGGATTTTGATATGTAGTTCACTAGATTTTCGGCGTATGAATAATCATTGTGGGCAATGTATGTTCCCGTACTGTCTATCATAAAATTCTTTCCGTCCTCGCCTACAATAACGCTGCCGATTATGTCTGTAAATAATTTTGCATCTGCGGCACCGTAAACTATTCCGCAGAAATCGCCGTTTCGTACAATGGGAGCGCAGAATAATACCGATAATGCCCCGTTGCCGTCCTTCGAAGCGTACGGGTCTGAGGTCACGGGAGCCATGCTTTCACGGCAATCGATAAAATACTGCCTTTGGGAAAAATCACTTCCGTTCTGGTTCAGACCGTTTTCATCGGTGTAGCCGATACGCAGAAAACCGTTTCGCACCTTGACAGCTTCAAGAAAGCTCATTATCTTTTCATTGTCGGCATTTTCATTTTGAAAAAGCTCGTTAGCAGCCGCTTCATTGACTGCCGTTTCGTATGTAACAAGCTGATTTGTAATTGCATGTGCCGATATTTTGGCGGTTTCGTTCATGCTGTCTTTCAGTGCGGAAGTAATATTCATCATTCCGCCGATAAGCGCATATCCAAGCAGAATAAATGCTATCAGCAGCATGGGAATAATAGCCAGCATAACAATTTTTGTCCGTATTGAATGTGTTTTTTTCATTTTCAACCGCTCCTTCCTCATAACACCAAATTGTAAAAAACGCTCCGCAAATAAAGATACCGTTATCATTTCAGACCTTATGCCAAAATGAGATCATATCTTTATTACGGAGCGTCACTGCACCCAATTTTATACTAGTATTATACCACACTGTACCGTCGATTTCTACATTTATTTTTTCTCATTTTGTAAATTTAAATCGAATTACGGCAGGTGATGCGGCGTAAATATACAGAAAGGCGTACATCTTACTATGCTGAACACAAAGTCGTAAGCGACCTTGCAGGCAGATTTGCCCTTGTTCAGATTGTCAATGTGTGTGACTTTGTTTCCGTCGGAGGAACGGTTGAGAATGTTCGGATAAAGTCTTTCAATAAAACGTTCGCCACTTGTTAATAGAAATGTTTCATCGGGAATTTACTTTTTCGCAAAGGTGTGATATTATCTTATAGGGAATGTCCGTTGACGGTATTCTCATAATCAATAAAGATCCAATACGGAGGTAAACAAAAATGACCGATAAAGAAATTAAAGTCGAACGTTACAGAGAGGAAAACAAGACTGCACAAAAGGGTCAGGTAGTTTTCACAGGCTCGTCCCTTATGGAGATGTTCCCCATAAACAAGCTTTTAAAGGAGCACGGCGATGACACCATAATTTATAACAGGGGAGTAGGCGGATTTATATCCGATGAGCTGCTTGCGGTTATCGACGTTTGCGCCATTGACCTGATGCCGTCAAAGGTGTTTATCAATATCGGCACCAATGACCTGAGCTGGTCGAGTATCCCCATAAGTCAGCTTATGGACAATTATGATAAGATAATTTCTGCCATAGAAAAGGCTGTTCCCGATGTGAAAATTTATCTTATGGCGTATTATCCCGTGAATTACGAGGCTGCTGCCGAGGAGATGAAGGAGTGCCTGAAAATACGCACCAACGAGAAGATAAACACTGCCAATGCCGAGGTAAAAAAGCTTGCCGAAAAGCATGGTCAGCGTTACATTGACATTAACCGCAATCTCAAGGACAACCTGGGCAGGCTCAAAGCGGAATACACCATTGAGGGTATGCACATAAACGAGGACGGCTACCGTGCTGTATATGACGATATTATGGCGTTTGTGAAGGAGAACTGAAACGTATCTCCGTCGGGGAACGACCGCAGTATTCCCGTATTTTTCGGCTCATATCGTTTGCGCAGCAGAAGCCCGCAGCGTCGGCAATATCGGCGAATTTCATGGACGTATAGCGGATAAGCTCACAGGCTCTTGTGCAGCGGATATGGGTAAGATATTCGCGGGGGGACATTCCCGTTTCCGCCTTGAATGCGTGGGCGAGATACCCCTCGCTGATGAAATTTTCGGCGGCAATATCCGAAATTTTTATGCTGTCGGCATAGTGTTGCTCAATATGCTCACGAACCTTTTCGGTAAGCACTTTTCCCGCACGTTCGGCAGACTTTTCGTCACGGGGACGGACAATATCGTAAAACTCCGACACTATTTCCAGCGCCGCACCAAGCTCCGTATAAATATTTCCCCCCGAAGCAAAAATTTCAGCCATTTTTTCAAAGCCCGACCTTAGCTCGGGCTTATTTTTTATAACGATAATACCGCCCTTGCTGATGTCCGTCAGCATAGAAAACAGGTCGGGACGGGTAAGCTGTTTTTTCAGTTCCCACGGGTTTATTACGGTGATGAACCGCTTATACTGCGGCTCGGCTTCTACGGTGACCTCGTGGTGCTGACGGCTTTTTATAAGTGCGGAGTCACCTTCCGAAAGAGTGAACGTTTCATCTCCCGCAGTCAGATGAAGCCGTCCGCCGACGATGTGCATTATCTCGCAGGAAGTGTGTGCGTGGCTCACCTTATGCAGAGGAGCTTCATAATATTTTGCGTGTTCGATAATTGGCATAGTATCACCCTTTTTTATTATAGCGCAAATTGTCTTGAATTGCAATAGAAATACAGCAGATTTTATATAATAATCAGCAGAAAATATAATGCTATTTCTCTTTGGATAGGCTAAAATATAAGTAAAGACCTTGAAGGGAGAATTGCTTATGAATATCAGAAAATTTATATCCGCTGTAACCTGCATGGCTATGCTGTCCTGCGCTTTTACGGGCTGTAATCAAGATAAAACCGATACAGAAAGCGAGGAAACTACTGTGCAGACCGAAGAAACTGCCGTTGAAACGGAAGCCCCCGTTGAAATACCCGTTGCAAATGTGAATTCCTCATACAAGGCTGTCACCGTTGACGGAAACACTGTGAACAGCGACGAAGGCACGGTTTGGAGAGGTCTTGGCGTTGTTACGGGAAACAACTCCTCCCGTCTGCTGATGGACTACAAAACGCAGAATCCCGACGCATATTGGGAGATAATGAATCTGTTGTTCAAGCCCGATTACGGTGCGGGACTTTCTCACGTAAAAATAGAATTCGGCACGGACGTTAATTCATCTTCGGGAACAGAACCTTCCATAATGCGTTCCGCTGACGAAAAGGCGGACGTTACAAGGGGCGCAGGCTTTATGTTTGCCGCAGATGCGCTGTCCATTAACCCCGATATTACCGTAGATCTGCTCCGCTGGGGCGAGCCGAAATGGGTGACGGACGCCTTCTCCGAGTCGCAGGAAAAGGGCTTTGAAGCACGGTATAAATGGTACAAGGCGGCTATTGACGGTGCGTTCGATACCTACGGAATGAAGTTCACCCACATCAGTGCCGACGGAAACGAGCCCGACAAAATCGACACGGAATGGATAATTTATTTTGCAAACAGGCTGGAAAATGAAACGGACGAGCGTTACGATTACGGCACAATAAAGATAGTTGCTTCGGACGAGGTCGGTTCGTGGAATATCGCCGAGGAAATGGCGAAAAATGAGGAGCTGAGAAACGCTGTTGACGTTCTGGGTGAGCATTACAACACCTGGGCAAGCGAAAACGCAAAGCTGCTCAACAAGACCTACGGCAAGGAGCTGTGGTACTCCGAGGGCATTGCTCCCGCTATAATTTCCCGTCTGGGCGTTACAAGCAACGGCAGCGGTGTAAACGGCACAAACGGCGCACTTGACGTTTGCAATCGTATCATCAACGGCTATTACAACGGCAGAATGACTATGTACGAGTATCAGCCTGCGGTTGCGGCGTATTATTCGGGCGCAAAATTTTTCCCGAAATCCCTGATAAATGCGCAGGACCCGTGGAGCGGTTACTATGAAGCGGACAGCGGCATTTGGACTTCGGCACATTTTACCCATTTCATCGAAAACGGCTGGAGATTTATTGACAGCGCCTGCTACGGCGACGGCAAGGAAAATCACGCCATTTACGATACCACCAATAACTATATGACCGTTACCGACACGGAAACGGGAGATTATTCCATCATTATCTGCAACGACAGCGAGGAGCAGCGAAACTACACCTTTACCCTCGAAAATATGAAGCTTGCGGACGCTCCCTTCACCATCTGGGAAACAAGAGGTCCCGATGACGGTCAGGCGTTTGACGAAAATTATTTCAGGAATATCGGAACATATCGTCCTGCCGAAACAGACGGAAAATATGCCTATTCAATTGAGGTAAAGCCTTATTCTATTGTCACGGTTACGACCCTTGACAGAACCGCAGATACTTCCGTTTATAACTGCAAATATGAGGACATTCCCCTTGACATCAGCTATTCGGACGATTTTGAATATTCCGATGAATTCCTGTCCGCAAGAGGAAATGCGCCCCTTTACACCACCGACCAGGGCGGTGCATTTGAGGTGGCAGAGGTTGACGGAAACAAGGTTCTCATGCAGATGATAAACGCCGAAAACAAGCCCACCGACTGGCGTTTAAGGGGCACTCCCAATCCCATCACTTCTCTGGGTGATGACCGCTGGGCGAACTATTCGGCGGAAATTAGCTTTAAATTTGACAGCGATAAATCGGACAATTATGTTTCCTTCGGCGTGCGTTATCTGACTTCCGAGCTGGACGCATGGTCTGCGGAAAACGGGTACAGTCTGAGAATTTACCCGAGCGGGTATTATGAGCTGAAAAAGAACACCGAAGGTATGCTGGGCGGCGAGATCGACGGCTTTGACGCTGCGGCTTGGCATACGGTAAAGCTCACAGCGACGGGAAATCACATTTCGGCAGAGCTTGATGGAACGGAAATTGCCGCATATGATGATGAATCGGGATATGCACATTCGGGACGTGTTTCCATCGGCAGCGGGCTTTACAATAACATTTTCGACAACCTGAAAATATCTCCCGCTGACGGATATAAGTCTGTCATTACAAGAGTTGACGACCACGAGCCGTCCGTTACCTATAACGGAAACTGGGACAGAAAGGTTCCCGACGATTATATCCACTTCAACCGCACACGTTCAAAGGCGGATATAACCGAGGAGGACGCGGAAGAAAAGAGCATGGAATTCAGCTTTGAGGGAAATCACTTTGCACTTATCGGCAAGACCTCCGAATGCGGTTTTGACGTTTACATTGACGGAGATCTTCTTGAATCCGCCGAAACAAAAGGCGTAAAGGCACGCCAATGCTTCTATTCCGCAGATGTTCCCGAGGGCAGTCATAATGTAAAGATAGTCGTAACAAGCGGAAGATTTGCCGTTGATGTTATCGAATACTGAAATGAACGATACAGCGTCAATTGAAATATAAAATTCAAAAATCAAGCAAAATCTTGGAGAAATGGATTTTGCTTGATTTTTTTATTTGACAGTAAAGAAGAAAAACAAGTTTTAAAAGAAAGCATTTATTATCTTGTTTTTTTTTTAGAAAAATGTGATACAATGTTTATAATGTGATTATGTAATACCAAACGCTAATTGATCACGGGAATCTCTCGGCGAAAAAACATATACGCAAGTTTTTTACGGCGATTTCTTCTCCGTGATTTATATGGCGTTTAGCATAATCAATTATGCAAAAAATATTCCTATTATAGCAATGACCGCCGAAGCGTTTAATGAAGAAGTGAGAAAAGCATACGACTGCGGAATGAACGCATATATCGCAAAGCCGATAAACGTTAGAGATCTTATAAAAACAATTTTATCTGTCGTATAAGCACAATTGCTTTGACAAAACCGTCAACGGATCACAACATAATATGATTTTCAGAGGGGATATGCTATGTATATAGATTTTATGCTGTTTGCAGTGATAGCTCTTGCAACGGGGGTACTAATTTTATTCCGAATACTTAGCTCCAATATGAAATATCAGGAAAAGGGCTTTTTGCAGCTGCTCATTCTTGCAGTCTGCCACAATATAATTGATATTTTCTGGGGACTTACTTATTTTGACAAGCTGGGAATGGGACCGTTGGGATTGCAGATCTCCTCCTCCTTGTATTTCGTTTCAAATGCGATACTCTCGTTTACATGGTTTTCCTTCCTATACAGATTACTGAACAGAGATAAACCAAAAAAGTGGGTCTTGACATTGGCGGCGATACCTATGACAGCGGTATTTTTTATGGTTATCGCCAATATTTGGACAGGCTCCCTCTTTACTATCGGTGATACGGTGGATTCTTATGCAAGAGGAAAATGGTACGCCATCGAACGAATAGGAACAACGGGGTATCTTGTTGTTATTTTTGCACTGACAGTAATAAAATTCTTTCAGGCAAAAGAAAAAAGCGAGCGGAAAAAGTGTGCTATCATAACGCTGTTTGCTATTGTTCCTATGGCATTTGATTTGCTGCAGGTATTCTTCGTTGCGGTACCGTGTACCTCCGTAGCATTCCAGATAGCTATTATCATTGTATATGCGTTTTTTTCTGTTGAACGGAGCGAGAATGTTCTGCTAAGTGTTTCCGAAAGGCAGAAAAGCAATTTGAAAACGGCACTTGTTAGGACTGCAATGTCCTGGTATGAATTCAACGCAGACAGAGATTGCATTTATGACAGCAATATATACATTGATAAGGCTCATTGTGTAGATCAGCCCGAACACGTAGATAAGAAATATTCGGCATATTATGAGTTTCTGTCAAGCAGGGTGTTTCCAGAATTTATTGATTTATACAGGGAAACATTTTCTCCCGAAAATCTGAAAAAAAGCTTTGACCGTGAAAAATCGGAAATTTCCCTGCGGTATTGGATAAGAGATGCGGCAGGAGAAGAAAAATACATTTTTCAGAATATTATTATGACACGGGACGAAGTGACAAAGGATATTATCGGATTTGCCTATACCAGAGATATTACCGATGAAGAAATGCAGAAGCGTGAGATAGAAGAACAGCTGGAAGAAATAAAGACACTTAATGCACAGCTTGAAGACAAGCAGGAGGAGTATGAGGAGATCAATGAAGAGCTAAGCAGCAGAATCACTCAGATACAATCCATGAGTAAAATATATTTTGCTTCCTTTTACGTTGATGTCATTAACGATACCTTTGTAGAGATCAGCAATGTTGAGTTCGTAAGAAATGTGATCGGGACTTGCGGCAAAGCACAGGAATCGCTTTATATGATATGCGATAAAATGGTCAGCAGGGAAACGGCAGATAATTTGCGTGAATTTGTCGATCTCTCCACCATTGACGAGCGTATGCGGGAAACAGATGTAATTACCTGCGAATATATCGGTGTAAGATTGGGGTGGTGTCAACTCTATATGATCGCAGGAGATAGGGACACCGACGGAAAAATCAAAACGCTTTTTGTGGCATCTCGTACTATCCATGACGAAAAGCAGAGAGAAGAGCTGCAGAATAAAAAAATCGAAGAAGCGAGAATCGAAGCCGAAAAGGCTAATAGTGCAAAGACAGCTTGTCTGTTTAATATGTCCCACGATATTCGCACTCCGATGAATGCCATTATCGGGTTCAGAGATCTTCTTGAAAAGCATCAGGAAGAGCCTGAGAAGAGAGCGGATTATCTCAAAAAGATAGAGGACGCAAGCAGCGTTTTGCTTTCAATCATCAACAATGTTCTTGAAATGGCACGAATTGAAAAAGGGACCTTGGAGATGGACGAAACCGTATGGAGCGCAGAGCAGTTCAACGATACGCTTTATTCTGTTTTTCAAGAAATGATGGCTGAGAAGGGGATAGAGTTTACAAGAGAGATAGATGTAAAAAATCACTATGTTTTCTGTGACACTATCAAGCTGAGAAAGGTCTTTTTGAATATTCTTTCCAACGCATACAAGTACACCGATACGGGCGGAAGGGTCAATATGCGTTTGGAAGAAATAGCGTCCGAGCGTGAAGGCTATGCGCTGTACAAAACTACAATTTCAGATACGGGTATCGGTATAAGCAAGGAATTCCTGCCGCATATTTACGAGGAATTCACAAGAGAGCATAATACCACCGACAACAAGATCGAGGGCACGGGTCTTGGTATGCCCATTGTAAAGCGTCTTGTTGAGTTTATGGAGGGTACAATAGAAATAGAGAGCGAAAAGAATGTGGGCACAACGGTTATTGTAACGCTGCCGCACAGAATTGCGGAAAAGTCGGATATTTATACTCATTCCGATGTTGAATCGGACTCACAAATATTTCAAGGAAAGCGTATCCTTCTTGCAGAGGATAATGACCTTAATGCTGAGATAGCAAGGGAGATACTCAAGGAGGCAGGCTTTATTGTCGAACGGGCGGCAGACGGACAGATCTGCGTGGATATGCTGAAAAATGCAGCTTCGGGATATTATGACATCGTTCTGATGGACATTCAGATGCCCAATATGAATGGATATGATGCCGCACGGACCATCAGAGCGCTTGAAGATCTGCAAAAGGCGAAGATACCTATTCTTGCTATGACTGCAAATGCCTTTGAAGAGGATAAGAAAAATGCGTACAATGCAGGTATGAACGGACATATTGCCAAGCCGATCAATGTCAAGGATATGATGAAAGAACTGGCAAATATCATTATGATATTGTCAATATCCCTTGACACATTTTCTACCCAAAATCCAAAAGCACTTGGGAATCAGCTCTCCGAAATGGAACAAATATCCATGGAGCGTAGCGGAATGGATATTTGTTCCATTTGGGTATGAATTTTAAACTGTGTAAATGAATCTCCCACAACAATTTCGACAATAC
>JAEDOB010000215.1 GCA_016302225.1 Oscillospiraceae bacterium
AGCTGGCAAAATGGTGCGATGCTGATATTATCGTATACATCGGCTGCGGCGAGCGAGGAAACGAAATGACTCAGGTTCTGGAGGAATTTTCGGGACTTGTTGACCCCAAATCGGGAAAGCCCCTGACCGACAGAACGGTGCTTATTGCAAACACCTCAAATATGCCCGTTGCTGCCCGTGAAGCGTCTATTTACACGGGTATCACCCTTGCGGAATATTACCGTGATATGGGCTATCACATTGCAATAATGGCGGATTCCACCTCACGTTGGGCTGAGGCTCTCCGTGAAATAAGCGGACGTCTTGAGGAAATGCCCGCCGAGGAAGGCTTCCCCGCATATCTGCCGTCACGAATTTCCGAGTTCTACGAGCGTGCGGGCTATGCCGAAACGCTGAACGGCAGCGAGGGTTCGGTAACTATCATCGGTGCGGTTTCGCCGCAGGGTTCAGACTTTTCCGAGCCTGTTACTCAGAACACAAAGCGTTTTGTCCGCTGCTTCTGGACGCTTGACAAGGCGCTTGCCTATGCAAGACATTATCCCGCTATCAACTGGACATCCTCCTATTCCGAGTATCTGGAGGATCTGGGCGATTTCTACCGTGAGAACGTTGACGAAAGGTTCCTTGAATACCGTCAGGAAATATCCAACATTCTCATTGAGGAAAACAAGCTGATGGAGATAGTTAAGCTTATCGGTTCGGACGTTCTGCCCGATGATCAGAAGCTAGTTATCGAGATCGCAAGAGTTGTCAGAGTCGGATTTTTGCAGCAGAATGCTTATCATAAGGACGATACCTATGTTCCCCTTGAAAAGCAGTTTATGATGATGGGTGCTATCCTTAATCTTTATAAATGGTGCAAAAAGGCAGTTGCTTCGGGCATTTCCACGGCAGCACTTCTTGATACGGGGCTGTTTGAAAAGGTCATTAAGATAAAGTACGATATTCCCAACGACAAGCTTGATATGTTCAGGCTGTTAAACGCCGAGATCGAAGAGGGAATAAGTGCCGTTATCAACAAATCTAACCGCTGAAAGGAAGAGTAAAATGAGCTTACAGTACGTAGGACTAAAGGAAATAAACGGTCCGCTTGTTGCTTTGGAGCATGTTGAAAACGCTTCCTATGATGAGGTTGCGGAGATACGTTTGAATGACGGCACAACACGCCTGGGACGAATCGTTGAGATTTCCGAGGACAAGGCGATATTGCAGGTTTTCGAGGGAACAAGAGGACTGTCCCTTACCAATACAAAGACAAGATTTACGGGCAGACCTATGGAAATGCCCCTTTCCGAGGAAATTCTCGGACGTGTTTTCAACGGCGCAGGAAAGCCTATTGACGGACTGGGCGATATTTTTGCAGAAAAGTCTGCCGATATCAACGGCGAACCGCTGAACCCCGTTGCAAGAACCTATCCGAGAAACTACATCAACACGGGAATTTCCACCATTGACGCTCTGACTACGCTTATTCGTGGACAGAAGCTGCCTATCTTCTCGGGTTCGGGTATGTCGCATAACAAGCTGGCGGTGCAGATAGTTCGTCAGGCGCAGATCGCCGAGGAAAGCGGCAGCGATTTCGCCGTTATCTTCGCCGCAATGGGCGTTAAGAACGACGTTGCCGACTATTTTAGAAGAAGCTTCGAGGAAAGCGGTGTTCTGCAGAGAGTTGCAATGTTCCTCAATCTGTCCAACGACCCTATTATTGAGCGAATTCTTACTCCGAGATGCGCCTTGACTGCGGCTGAATATCTGGCTTATGAGAAAAATATGCACATTCTCGTAATTATGACGGATATGACATCTTATGCCGAGGCACTGCGTGAATTCTCCTCCTCAAAGGGCGAAATTCCCGCAAGAAAGGGCTATCCCGGTTACCTTTATTCGGATTTGGCTTCTCTGTATGAGAGGGCGGGCGTTGTAAACGGTTCGACGGGTTCGGTTACGCAGATACCTATTCTGACTATGCCCAATGATGACATTACACACCCTGTTCCCGACCTTACGGGATATATTACCGAGGGACAGATAGTTCTCGACAGAGGGCTTGACCAGACAGGCGTTTATCCTCCCGTGTCCGTGCTGCCGTCGCTTTCCCGTCTTATGAAGGACGGTATCGGCGAGGGCTACACAAGGGCTGACCATTCCGCCTGCGCAAACCAGCTTTTCGCCTGCTATGCGAGGGTTCAGGACGCTCGTTCGCTGGCGTCGGTTATCGGTGAGGACGAGCTTTCGGAGATTGACAAGGCGTATATGCACTTTGGTGTTATGTTCGAGAAATATTTCGTTACGCAGAGATTTGACGAAAACCGTTCTATTGATGAAACTCTTGATCTGGGCTGGGATCTGCTTTCTCTGCTGCCAAAATCGGAGCTTGACCGTGTTGACGAAAAGCTTCTTGAAGAGAAGTATAATCCCAAGAACGCCGAAAGATTTGTGTGACCGAAAGGGTGAAAGCAATTGGCTGAACAGGTTTTTCCTACCAAAGGAAACCTTATCAATACGAAAAAATCTCTCCGTCTTGCCCGTCTGGGATATGAGCTTTTGGACAGAAAGCGCAACATTCTTATCCGTGAGCTGATGACAATGGTAAATACCGTCAAGACCATAAGAGGTTCTATCGAGGAAACCTATATCAAGGCATATGCGGCATTGCAGGAGGCTAACATTACCATGGGCGTTATCGAGAATATCGCACATTCCATGCCCGTGGAGGACTCCGTAACGGTGACCTACCGAAGTGTTATGGGCTGTGAACTGCCGCAGGTCACCATTAAGGAGAGTACACCTAAGCTTGATTACGGCTTTGCGGCGACAAATTCCAGCTTGGATAACGCTTATATCTGCTTTGAAAGGGTAAAGCAGATGACCGCAGTGCTGGCAGAGGTGGAAAACGGCGTTTACCGTCTGGCGGTCGCTATCAAGAAAACTCAGACAAGGGCAAACGCTCTGAAAAACATAGTTATCCCTAAGTTTGAGATGACCGTCTGGTATATCTCAAACAGCCTTGAAGAAAAGGAGAGAGAGGAATTCTCCCGCCTAAAGGTCATCAAGCATCAGAAAAACAAGGCAAAAGAAGCCGAAAACGAATAAAAAGGGGGACTGTCTGCGCAATGCGTACAGTCCCCCTGTGCGGTTATGAAGATTTATCAAAGAAAGGGTTTGAGCTTGTCGATATATGCCTGCTCCGCTTTCAGCATATCCTTGGCTTCGTTCACAATGTCCGAGGGGGCATCGTCGGCGGCGTTCAGGCTCTTGTTCAGGCGGATAATGCCCATATTTGTTCCCTGAATAAGCATTTTGGCAAGGTCGGAGGTTTCGGTGCTTTTGGCGCAGGAAAGGGCTATCCCCATATCGGTCATGGCTTTTGTGACGGGATTCAGCCTTTTCGGGGCAGTCCGTTCCGCACGAAGCTCGCCGCAGACTCTGTTGTAGCTTTGGCGGTATTTGTTCAGCTGGCTGCTGACTTCACGGCGAAGCTCCTTGTCTGCGATCTTCGGCAGAAGCTTTTCAATGGAGCTGCAGCCCATATCCGCATTCTGATAAATGGCACTTAAAAGATTTGTGGTACTGTTCATCGGGAATATTCTCCTTTGATTATTTGACGAAAAGCGTCTGAGAATATTATTCTCTATGGACATAAAAATATTATTGTGGAGGTATGGATAGTTTTGAAAAAAAAGGAAAGCTTTGCTGTCCGCAGTCTGAAAGGTCTGGGATTTTGGCTGGCGGGGGAGATAATGTGCTTTGTTATCTGCCTTATGACGGCTATGATAATGAACAAATTTATGCTGATGAAGATAATTATGTGCATTTGTACAATGGCAATTACGCTGGGACTTTTCTTTCAGTATGCCTATAA
>JAEDOB010000216.1 GCA_016302225.1 Oscillospiraceae bacterium
CAATGCTTGTCACCAGCTCGGGCAGGGACGTTCCCACCGCAACTATGGTCAGGGCAACTAGCGCCTCGCTGATACCGAAGGCGTATGCTATCTCGGTTGCGGAATTAACCACCAGCTGACCGCCGCCGATAATTCCCGCAAGCCCAAGAATTGAGAAGATAACCGCCTTGCCAATGGTGTATTTCGGCTGAACATTTTCCTCGGGCGGGGAATTTTTTATGGAATCCAACGCCGTCGACAGTACCGAATAAAGGAACACGCCGAAGAACATCAGCAGGATAATACCGTCCGAACGGGAAAGCACATTTGCCTTTCCCTCACCAAGATATAGATCTCCCGAAAGCACTATCAGCGCAAAAACCGCCAGCATTGAGAATGGGTATTCCCTGGCAATTATCGCCTTTTCGATATTTATTGGACGAATTGCGGCGCAGATACCGATAACCGCCAAAAGATTAAACAGGTTTGAACCGATGACATTTCCCATAGCAATGTCATTCTGCCCCTTGACACCTGCGATAATGCTGACGGCTGCCTCGGGCGCACTTGTGCCGAACGCAACTATGGTCAGACCGATTATCAGCGACGGGACCTTTAGCTTCACGGCAATGGACGAACTTCCGTCAACAAAGAAGTCTGCTCCTTTGACCAGCAGGACAAGCCCCGCCAACAAAAGTATAAATTGAATAAATATCATTTTATCCTCCAAAAAAGTATTCCGCACAGCAATGCCGCACGGAATACTGCGATACCAACGCCATTCGGCATCGGCTGTTATCAATAAAGCATAGAAAGAAGCTTTTCCTTCTCGGTCTTGAACTCCTTTGCGGAAATAAGGTCATTGTCCCTCATGCTCTTGAGCTTCTTAACGGCAACCTCGAATTCCTCCAACGTCATATCGGGAAGAACCTCCTGAGCTCCTGCCATTTCTGAAACCTTGGGAGCAGCCTCAGCCTGAGCGGATTCCATTATCTCGGCAAATGCCTGTTCAGCGGCGTTCTGACGCTCGCCTTCCATAATAAGACCATACTTCTTTTCGGGGAAATAGGTCTGGAAGAAGCTGTATGATTCGGGAGAAAGCTCCAGCT
Source organism: Oscillospiraceae bacterium (assembly GCA_016302225.1). Lineage (GTDB taxonomy): Bacteria > Bacillota > Clostridia > Oscillospirales > Ruminococcaceae > UMGS1889. Next base: position 1,089 of record JAEDOB010000216.1, read on the forward strand.
CAATGTATCTCTTATGCGTCTGGGACATAAATCTCAGCACCACATTATCCTCTGCAACGGTGTATCTGTAAGCGTCAACCTGTATCTCGCTGGGATATTTTTCAATGGTATTGTCGCCGTCGCCTGCGGGAGTAATTCCCATAGGACCGAACATTGCGCCCTTGATAACATCGGAGATTATGGAACGTGAGCGGATAAGGAAGGTTCCGCCAAAGGAGCTGGACAGAGCATGCGCCTCATAGCCCAGAGTCTGACATTTTTCGTAATAATTGATGTCGTCATAAGCAATGACACCGTGAGCATACTTCTTTCCGTCCCCGTCGATTACAAGGAAATTCAGGCTGTTGTCCTCGCCCGCATAGATGTATGCGCCGCCGTTGTCGCTCTTCTGAAGCTCTGCAACGGGACGTTCGGTGCTGCCGATAAATCTTGCATAGATCTCGTCGGCATATGTATCGGCGACAGCGGGAGCCTTCTGTACAGGCTCTGCTGCGGGAGCGGGAGCTGTCGGTTCTGCGGGAGCTGTCGTCGGTGCAGGAGCGGGAGCAGCCTGTGCAGGCTCTGCAGCGGGAACCGATTCGGCAGGTGCAGCGGAGGAATTTCTCTGAGTCGCCTCAGCAGCGATCTTCTCCTCAATACGCTTTCTGCGAAGCTCCTCTTCCTTCTTGGCACGCTTCTCAACAAGCTCGTCATATTCAGCCTTAACGTCGTAGATCTTCTTGATAACGTTATCAATGGCATCAAGGCAAGGGAGAATGATACGCTTTCTGTTCATATAACCCTTGGACGTGTCCTCAAGCTGGATATAAAGGGGGCTGGCCTTCTTGTTTTCATTTACATAGATCTTCGTAATCTGATCAAGTGAACAATTGAATCTGCAATACTCGGGATCTGTTTCCTGAGTGCCCTTCTGCTCGCAGACAAAGCCCTGACCGTAAATATGAGCCGAAGTAATTGTCAGGTTGATCTCCTGCGGCTTGGCAAGCACTGATGGTCTGTAAAGAGATTCATAGTACGCAAGCTTTTCTTCGTTGTACATATTTGCCTGATTACTCATTTTTCAACACTACTTTCCGCAATAATATTAATATGCCCTAAAATAAGGACGGTTTAAACCATCGGGACACAATATTCCCGCTTGGGAATATTGTGAACCGTAGGTAATATTTTTCATCTACAATAAGTATATCATAGATAAACAATAAAGTCAACCCATTTTATTCATTTAGCATTAATAAAATTTTCTGCAAGCTAATATTTGACAATTTGCACAAAATATCACCCTAAGGATTTAACAGCTTCAACAGCTTTTTCGAGCCAATTTCCGTTAAAGCCCTCGATAGTGCCGCTGTCACAAGCCGCTGTGATCTCGGGAGCAACGGGAATTCTGCCCAAAAGCGGAACGCCGTACTCCTTTGCCGTTTCCTCAATATGACTTTCGCCGTATATCATTATCTTCTTGCCGCAGTCGGGACATTCCACATAGCTCATATTCTCCACAAATCCGAGAATAGGTATCTCCATAACTCTCGCCATAGTGACAGCCTTTGCGACCACCATTGAAACCAGATCCTGGGGAGAAGTTACGATAATAACGCCGTCCAGCGGGATAGACTGGAACACCGTCAGGGGCACGTCACCGGTTCCCGGAGGCATATCCACAAACATATAATCAACATCGTCCCAAATAACGTCCGTCCAGAACTGCTTAACAACTCCCGCAATAACGGGGCCTCTCCAGATAACGGGGTCGGTAGGATTTTCCAGCAGGAGATTGATGGACATAACGCCGATGCCGCCAGCAGTTTTTACAGGCAGTATACCATCCTCGACGGAGATCGCCCGCTCATTCAGACCGAACATTTTCGGGATAGACGGACCCGTGATGTCGGCGTCCATTATCGCCGTTTTCTTGCCCTCTCTTGACATAAGAACGGACATCATACCCGTAACAAGGGACTTTCCTACGCCGCCCTTGCCGCTTATAACGCCGATTACCTTTTTAATTTTGCTTTTTGCGTGGGGCTGCTCGATAAAGCTCTGCTTTTCCGTTCTTTCGGAGCAGTTTGAGGAACAGCTGCCGCAGTCGTGTGTACATTCGCTCATATTTTTATTTCCTTTCATTCAGCCGTTTTTCGGCTATATTTATAGTATACCATATCGGTTTGATATTGTCAATAGTTTATGAAAAATCTCACGTACAATGTATATGGTTGTATAATATCAACAAATATTTTTTCGGCAAAAATCCCCCGACCTGCGTATTTTCCGCAAATCGGGGGAAATCATTTTAAAAATTATTCCTTAACAGCCTTATCAAAAAGCTCCTGAACCTCGGTATCGGGGGCTTTGTCTATAAGAGAAACAACAACTGTCACAATGCAGGAAAGCGCAAATCCTGGAACGATGGAGTAAAGCACTCCGTCCAGATGGAGAATGTTCGACCAAAGCAGAACCATTCCGCCGCCTGCGATAATTCCCGAAACGGTACCCTTTAGAGTAACTCTCTTCCAGTACAGCGAGAAGAGAATTGCGGGACCGAACGCCGCACCGAAGCCTGCCCAAGCGTTGGAAACGATGCCCATAATGGAATCGTTAGGGTTCAGAGCCAGAATGCAGGCAATTATGGAAATTACGATAACCGCAATTCTGCTGACCCACATAAGCTGCTTGTCAGTCGCCTTCTTGTTGAGAACAACAGAGTAAAAATCGTTTGCAACAGCCGAAGCGGTA
>JAEDOB010000217.1 GCA_016302225.1 Oscillospiraceae bacterium
GCAAGCTCACCCATGAGGGCTGGCATGACAGTATGCTGCACCTGAATTTAAAGGGGAATATAAAATATTACCTGACAGCGGTATTCTCAGTCGTTGCAATAGGCATTATGGAAGGCATTCTCACAACAATTATATTCGGAAACGGCGATTTTTCCGATATTGGCGGAGGTATGGACGGTATGCAGCTTGTAGGAAATGTGCTGCTGACTGTTTCTCTCATTCCCCTTATGGCATTCAACACCTTTGGCGAGGAATTCGGCTGGAGAGGATATATGAACCAAAAAATGGAGCCGCTGCTTGGCACCACAGGCACTGTTATAGTCGGCGGAATCCTCTGGGGACTCTGGCACGCAGAGCTGACGGTCGTGGGACATAACTTCGGCACGGATTACGTCGGCTATCCCTATCTGGGCATTCTGGCTATGTGTATTTCCTGCACATTTCTCGGTATGGGGCTGATGTGGCTCACGAAAAAGACAGGCTCTGTTTATCCCGCAGCAATTATGCACGCTGCCAATAATTTCGGCGGAATGGGCATCGGAAAGCTTTTTATGAGCGGTATTCCCGAGGATCATTCGCCGACTATTGCAGAAGATCTGCTGGTTTCGATCCCAAATTTTATACTCGGTCTGGTGTTCCTTATACTTATGCTTCGTGACAATAAAATCGAGAAGCAGATGAATTACAGTAAATGACAGAAATATAGGGAACCGCTGAATAAATCGCATTTCTGATTTTCTTGTTGCCTGAGTGACGTATCTATGTGGGTGTTCCTCCTTCGGCGGGTAAAAATATGGCGTTTTCTATAACAATATTGATTTATTTCAGAGGATATGATATAATTTTAAAAGAATAAAAAAGCCGTTATTGATAATGGCATGGATACTGAACCGATTTCCCAAAAAGGAGGACACCCCCATGACAGACAAGGAACAAAAAGCCGCCGCAAAGGAATTTGCAGAGGATTGGAAGGGCAAAGGCGATGAAAAGCAGGAAACATCTCGTTTCTGGATAGAGCTGCTCGGCAAAGTGCTTGGTATTGAAGAGCCGACAAAGTATATCGTATTTGAAAAGCCTGTTGTTGTTGAGAAAAATCAGAAGTACATTGACGGTTATATTTCAACAACAAAGGTGCTTATTGAACAGAAGAGTTCACATGTTGAGTTATCAAAAAATGCTGTGCAATCCGACGGAGAGAAGCTTACTCCCTATGGACAGGCATTCAGATACAATAATTATTTGCCGTATGACCAGAAGGCAAAGTGGATCATCGTATCAAATTTCAAGGAAATACTTATCTACGACCAGAATAAGCCCAACGGTGAGCCTGAAAAGATCCTGCTTGCCGATCTCCCGAAGGAATATTATCGTCTGAATTTCCTTGTTGACAGCAAAAATGAGCATCTTCAAAAGGAAATGGAGGTTTCTTTGCAGGCGGGCGAAATTGTGGGCAGGCTGTATAACGCATTGCTGAAACAATATCGTGACCCCGAAAATCCCGAATCCCTCCGCAGCCTGAATATGCTCTGCGTGCGTCTTGTATTTTGTCTGTATGCGGAAGATGCGGGGATATTCGGCAAGCATGATATGTTCCATGACTATCTCTGCAAATTTGACGTTAAAGATGTCCGCAAGGCACTGATCGAGCTGTTTAAAATGCTTGATACAAAGGTCTGCGACCGTGACCCTTATGACGATACGCCCGTTGCGGAATTTCCATATGTGAACGGCGGTCTGTTTGCAGATGAAAGCATTGAGATTCCCCAATTTAATGAGGAGATCGTTGAGCTGCTTCTGAAAAATGCAAGCCTTGATTTTGACTGGAGCATGATCTCCCCCACTATTTTCGGTGCAGTGTTTGAAAGCACTCTGAACCCCGAAACAAGGCGTTCGGGCGGTATGCACTATACCTCTATCGAAAATATCCACAAGGTGATCGACCCGCTTTTCCTTGATGACCTGAAAGCGGAGCTGGAGGAAATAAAGCAATACAAGCAGCCAAAAACTATTGCGGAAAAGGTCGAAAAATTCAAGGACAAGCTTGCAAATCTGAAATTCCTTGACCCTGCCTGCGGTTCGGGAAATTTTCTCACGGAAACATATATCTCCCTGCGGCGGCTTGAAAATGAAGCCATAAAGCTTACACTTGACAACGGTCAGATGATGTTTGATATGGAAGGCGTTATCCGTGTGTCTATCGGGCAGTTTTACGGTATTGAGATAAATGATTTTGCCGTGACCGTTGCAAAGACTGCGCTGTGGATAGCCGAATCTCAGATGATGCAGGAAACGGAGGAGATAATCAGCAAAAATCTTGATTTCCTCCCGCTGAAAAGCTATGCCAATATTGTTGAGGGAAATGCTCTGCGTGTGGACTGGGAATCCGTTGTGCCTAAGTCGGAGCTTGATTATATTATGGGAAATCCGCCGTTTGTGGGTGCAAGGCTGATGTCTGCCGAGCAGAAAGATGATGTGTTTAGCATTTTTGACGGCGTGAAAAATAACGGCAATCTTGATTATGTTTCCTGTTGGTATAAAAAAGCTGCCGATATGATAACAGGCACATCAATCCGAACGGCACTTGTTTCAACAAATTCCATAACACAGGGCGAACAGGTTGCAATTCTTTGGAAAAATCTTTTTGAAAACGGCGTGCATATAGATTTTGCTCACAGAACTTTTATCTGGGACAGTGAAGCAAGTATTAAAGCACACGTTCATTGTGTAATTGTCGGTTTCAGCAAAGCACAGAATAACGCTGCAAAGCGTTTGTTTGATAACGGAGTTGCAAAGGTTGTTAATAATATCAACGGGTATTTGGTTGAAGCAGATGACGTATTTATTGAAAGCCGAACAAAGCCGATTTGTAATGTTCCCGAAATAGGAATAGGCAATAAACCTATTGATGGTGGTTTCTATCTTTTTACAGAAGAAGAAATGATAGAATTTATTAAAAAAGAGCCAAAGTCAAAACCATACTTCAAAAAATGGCTTGGTTCAAAGGAATTTATAAATGGATATTATCGTTATTGTTTGTGGCTCGGAGATTGTTCTCCAAAAGAACTTCGTTCTATGCCTGAATGTTTAAAGAGAGTTGAAGCTGTAAAAAAATTCAGACTTGAAAGTACAAGTTTAGGGACACAGAAACTTGCTGAAAACCCAACACATTTTCATGTTGAAAATATGCCTAAATCAAACTATATAATTGTACCTGAGGTTTCTTCAGAAAGAAGAAAATATATCCCTCTTGGATTCATGTCACCAGAAGTTTTTAGCAGTAACTTGGTTAAACTTATTCCAAATGCAAGCCTATATCACTTTGGCGTTCTAACCTCAAATGTTCATATGGCTTGGGTACGAACAGTATGCGGAAGAATGAAAAGCGACTACCGCTATTCCAAAGACATAGTCTACAACAACTTCCCCTGGTGCACCCCCACCCCCGAACAGAAAGCAAAGATAGAACAGACCGCACAGGCTATACTTGATGCAAGAGCAAAATGTCCCGACAGCTCCCTTGCCGACCTTTACGACGAAATATCAATGCCCAAGGAGCTTCGCAAGGCGCATCAGGCAAATGACCGTGCCGTTATGCAGGCTTACGGGTTTGATGTCAAGACCATGACCGAATCAAGCTGCGTTGCCGAGCTTATGAAGATGTATAAGGAGCTGACGGAATAATATTCGTTCTCTGAATGGTCTTGACGTCTACACCTTCATCGGAGATTATAGCAATCCACAAAAAATATCCAAACGCTTGACATAAGTGGTATAATAGGGGTAAGAGGTGGTAAAA
>JAEDOB010000218.1 GCA_016302225.1 Oscillospiraceae bacterium
TTTTCCGAATTAAGCTCGGGCTTGGGAACGCCACCGTTATATTTCAGCGCACGGATAGTTGCCACCAGCACAACACAGTCGGGTTTCAGTCCCGCAAAACGGCACTTTATGTCAAAGAACTTCTCAGCTCCCAAATCCGAACCGAAGCCTGCTTCGGTTATTGCATAATCGCCCAGCTTCAAAGCAAGCTTTGTCGCCTGAACGGAATTGCAGCCGTGGGCAATATTTGCAAAGGGACCGCCGTGAACGATAGCGGGATTGTTTTCCAGCGTCTGCACAAGATTTGGCTTCAAGGCATCTCTCATAAGTGCGGTCATTGCGCCTTCTGCACCCAGATCTCTTGCGTAAACAGGCTCATTGTCCAGATTATAGGCAACGAGAATATTTCCCATACGCTTTTTCAGGTCGGAAATGTCATTTGCAAGGCAGAGGATAGCCATTATCTCGGACGCAACGGTTATCTGGAAACCGTCCTCTCTCGGGAAACCGTTCAGCTTGCCGCCGAGAGCAACGATAACGTTTCTGAGCGCACGGTCGTTCATATCAAGGCAGCGCTTGAACATTATGCGGCGTTCGTCAATACGCAGCTCATTTCCCTGATGGATATGGTTATCTATCAAAGCGCAGAGCAGATTGTTTGCAGCGGTGATAGCGTGCATATCTCCCGTAAAATGGAGGTTAATGTCCTCCATGGGGACAACCTGAGCATATCCGCCGCCCGCTGCACCGCCCTTAATGCCGAAAACGGGTCCCAGGGACGGTTCACGGAGAGCAAGCACAGCCTTCTTGCCTATCTTGCTCATAGCTTCTTCCAGACCTACTGAAATAGTGGTCTTTCCCTCGCCCGCAGGCGTGGGGTTGATAGCGGTAACAAGTATCAGCTTACCGTCGGGACGGTCTGCAAGCTTGCCGTAAAGACCGCTTGCAAGCTTAGCCTTGTAGTGCCCGTAAGGCTCGGTATCATCTTCGGAAATGCCCAGCTTAGCGGCAATTTCGGTTATCTTCTTCATCTTCGCCTGTTTTGCGATTTCAATATCGGAAAGCATAGAATTTCTCCTTTTTTAAATAGGTTACGCAGATTTTCGGGAAATATTACAGATCAATAAAATATTTCATAATGGTAGGTCCCTGTTCGATAAATACGCCCGTATTCTTGGCATTTTCCTCGGTAAATGCGGGTTGCCCCTCCGCCTTATGGGAGCTTCTGTAAATCATAAATGGAACGGGGTCGGAGGTGTGTGTTTTCAGAGCAAGAGGAGTGGGGTGGTCGGGAAGTATCATTATCTTGAAATCGCCCATTTTTTCAAGCTCGGGGAGAATCCTGCCGAGAATTTCGGTGTCGATAAGCTCCAGCGACTTCACCTTGTTCTGAATTTCGTGACGGTGACCGCACTCGTCGGGTGCTTCAACGTGGATATAGACAAAATCGCTGCCGTTTTTCAGCTCATTTACAGCCGCATCAGCCTTGCCCTTAAAGTTAGTGTCGATATAGCCTGTTGCGCCCTCAACGTTTACAACATTCATTCCGCTGAACTTGCCTATTCCCTTTAACAGGTCAACAGCGGAGATCATAGAGCCTTTCAGACCGTAAAGCTTTGTGAAATTTTCCAGTTCCGCACGAACGCCCTCGCCCCAGAACCATACGCAGTTTGCGGGACGCAGCCCTCTTGCAATTCTAGCCTTGTTTACGGGGTGATCCTTCAGCAGCTCGCAGGACTTTTTCATCATATCGAAAAGCTTTGCGGCATTGGGGTGAAGGGGCTGATATTCCTTTATCTTTCTGCCTGTAATGTCGTGAGGAGGTGTCAGCGTTCCGACGTCTGTTGTGCCGCCGTTCCAGATAAGGCAGTGACGGTAGCTTACACCGCTGTAAAGGGTGAACTCGTCGCTGTCGAAATGTTCTTTCAGAAAGGCTACTATCTCCCTGCCCTCTTCCGTGGAAATGTCATCGGCGCAGTAGTCAACAAGTGTCTTGTCCTCGAAATTAGGCTCGTCGGAAACGGTAACAAGATTGCACCTGAATGAAACGTCCGTGGGCTTCATATCAACGCCTATGCTGCCTGCCTCCAGCGGAGAACGTCCCGTATAGCAAACAGCGGGGTCATATCCCAGAACGGAAAGGTTTGCAACATCGGAACCGGGCTTTAAACCGGGTGCGACCGTTCTCACAAGTCCCATAACGGAATCCTTTGCAAGCTTGTCCATATTGGGTGTAACGGACGCAGAAAGGGGTGTCTTGCCGCCAAGCTCCTCCACGGGATAATCTGCGCAGCCGTCACACAGCAGAACTACATACTTCATTTTATATCATACTCCTTCGCAAAATTTGCATTGAAAATCCTATACAATCTATTTTATCATAAATTTCACCAAATTTCAAGGCTGATTTTCGGTAAATAAAAATAATATTTTTATGAATTTAATATTGCATTTATTGTTTCGGATATGCTATACTATGAAAAAAAGCAGAAAAAGGACAGTTTTTATGATAGAAATATTCTTATCGGTATATAACGGCGAGGAATACCTCGAAAAACAGCTTGATTCTTTGCTTTCTCAGGACTATGAGGATATTATTATCACCGTTCGGGACGACGGCTCAACCGACCGTTCCGCCGAGATTATCGGCAGATACATAGAAAAATATCCCCGAAAAATACGCTTAATAACCACTCACACGGTCAACTGTACGGAAAGCACTTCCTTCGGTGAGCTGATGAAAAATGCAATTATCGGTGATAATGACACCTGCTATGCCTTCTGCGGGCGGGGCGAGATATGGAAGCCCCACAAGCTTACCAAAGAGATGGAAAAAATGTCGGTGCTGAGGCAGACCGAAGGCTTTCACACACCAAAGCTTGTCTGCTGTGACGCAGAAAAAGGTTCGGAAATACCGTCTGTTTCCGCATATAAAAATCTCAGAAACGGTAAATTTACCCTGAAACAGGCACTTGCGGAATGTCCCATAATAGGCGGCAGCTGCCTTATGGACGGGGCTATGCGTTGCCTTTGTGCCCATTTGCCCGAAAATGTCGATTACGGTTGGTGGATAGGTGCGACCGCTGCCGCATTCGGAGCAACGCTTTATATCCCCGAGCAATATGTACAATATTCGGGACAGGTCGAAGAAAGCTCCGAGAACGGCTATGAACAGGCAGCGGCATTTCTCGAAATATTTAACACAAAATTCAATCCAAGCCAAAGAAAAGCCGTCACAAAATACGCCGACTGCCGCAATAAAGGAAAGCTTGCCAGAGTATTTCGGATATTGTTCGGCGGATATTTGCGAAAAGGTCTGAAAAAAGCGGTAAAGCAGATCATTTCCTGCTGATTTTCACTTAATTTACTTGATATTTTCATTATTTTATGCTATAATAATAGCAATGTTTTTTGAAAAGGAATGAATATTTTTGAAGCTGCTTAAATATCTGTTAGTGCTGACTGTTGTTTTGTTTGCCGCAGTTTATTTTATCACATCATTATCCCCGAATGAAAATAAGAATGACAAGGCGGACGCTGCCGAATCCCAAACGTCGGTGTCCGAAGAAACAACTGCAGCAGAAACGGAGGCTTCTGTGGAAATAGACAATGAATGGGCATATTTTGTAGTAAACAAGGATATTCCCCTTCCCGACGGCTACAAGCCCGAAACGACCGTTGTTTACGGCGAAAAGGAAATGGATTACCGTGCCGCACAGTATATGCTGAAAATGCTGGAGGACGCTAAAAAGGACGGCATTGAGCTGGTGGTAATGTCCGCTTACCGTTCCCACGAATATCAGCAGGGCATCTTCG
>JAEDOB010000219.1 GCA_016302225.1 Oscillospiraceae bacterium
GACATTTCCGAGCTGTCAACGGGGTGATAGGAGCCGTCAACAAGGATAGCCTTCAGACCCACAACGGGACAGCCCGCCAGAACGCCCTTCTTTACGCATTCCTGCAAACCCTTTTCAACGGCGGGGAAGAAGTTTCTCGGAACTGCGCCGCCGAATACTCTTTCTTCAAACACGAGGTCGTCGGAAACGCAGGGTTCAAATTCTATCCAAACATGACCGTACTGACCGTGACCGCCTGTCTGCTTCTTGTATTTGCCTTCCGCCTTGACCTTTTTGCGGATAGTTTCTCTGTATGCGATCTGAGGCTCGGTCAGAACAATGTCTGCGCCGAATTTTGCTTTCAGCTTAGCTGCGGCAATTTCCAGATGCTGTTCGCCAAGTCCCGAAAGTATCATCTCGGAGGTGAAGGGGTCCTTCTCGTAAGAAAGGGTCTTATCCTCCTCAAGGAGCTTTGCAAGTCCGCCCGAAATTTTGCTTTCATCGCCCTGAGATTTAGCCTTTACAGCCATTCGGTAGCACGGCTCGGGGTAAACGGTCTTTTCTGCGGCGATGACTCTGGACGGGTCGCAGAGGGTGTCACAGGTTGATGCGCCTATCTTTGCAGCGGCAACTATGTCACCCGCAAAGGCTTCGGTAATTTCCGTCTGCTTTTTGCCGCATACGGAGTACAGCTTGCCTATCTTTTCGGGCTGTCCAGTAGATGCGTTGATGCAGTCGCAGCCGGAGAAAATGCGTCCGCTGATTATCTTCATAAAGGACATTTTGCCAACAAACGGGTCGGCAACGGTCTTGAATATGTAAGCTGCAAGGGGGGCTGTTTCGCTGTATGCTATCTCGGCGGGCTCGCCCTTTGCGTCGGTTCCGAAAACGGGTGCGTTGTCCTGGGGAGCGGGGAGCAGAAGCTCTATCTCCTTCAAAAGCATATCAATGCCTGCGCCCGTAAATGCTGAGCAGCATACAACAGGGGTGATGATACCCTCGTTCATGCCCTTGTGCAGACCGTGGATAAGCTCCTTCTGCGTGAAGGGCTCGCCCTCAAAGAATTTCTCCATAAGTGCCTCGTCGGTTTCGGCAACGGCTTCGGAGAATGCGGCAATAAGACCGTCCATACGGTATTCCATCTTCTCGGAAATTTCGGCGGTGGGCATTTCCGTTTCAACGGCATTGCCCTTTTCGTCGTACTTGTATGCCTTCATTTCAATGAGGTTTACGTAGGAAACTATCTGTCTGTCCTTGATAACGGGAACAACAACGGGGCAGACTGTGGGACCGAACACCGTTTTCAGGTCGGTGAGGACGTTATAGAAATTAGCGTCGGGGTCGTCTATTTTGGTAACGGCGAACATCTTGGGACGCTTTGCGGCAACAGCCAGCTCGTAAGCCTTTTCCGTAGCGGTCTTAACGCCCGATTTTGCGGAAACGGTTATCATTACCGTACCCGCTGCGGCAATGCCTTCGTACATACCCGCTGCGAAATCGAACAGTCCCGGAGTGTCCAGAAGATTTACTCTGATGTCGTTATATTCAAAGGAAGCGGCGGAGGTATTCAGCGACGCTTTTCTCTTGATCTCCTCGGGGTCAAAATCGCAGACGGTATTTCCGTCAGCTGTCTTTCCCAGACGGTCGGTAACTCCCGCCTTAAAAAGCAGAGCCTCGGCAAGGGAAGTTTTTCCCGAACCTGCGTGACCTGCGAGGGTGATATTGCGTATATTGGAAACGCTGAAATGTTTCATCTTGAATCGCTCCTTTTCGGAAAATCTTAAAAAATTGGTAGTGTGAACTACGGTAATTACTATTATATAACTTTTCTGTGATGATTTCAATAGGTTGTTTGTAAATTATACAGATAATTATAAACTTGGGGATTGATTTTGTAAATAATGCACAAGAATATCAAACTATTGTAGGGGCAAAAGCATATATGCTTTTTCCCCTACAAGTGTGTTAGGGTATTTTCTAAAAACTCCACTTTTCACTTTTCACATTTAACTTAACATTCAACACTCAACTCTCAACATTCCAAATATATCCCGTCATCGTCATAAATGTGCCAAAAATACCAAACAAACCGCATTTGTTTGTGAAAAACAGATGAAAAACTGCGAAAATACTAGACATCGGACGGTTTCTGTGTTATAATAATCTGTATGCGTAAGGGCACTTTGTCCGTTGCATTAAGGAAATACTGATTAATGGGTGTTCTCCCTCCGAAGGCGGGAGAACACCCACCCGAATACCTCACTCAGGTAACAAGGAAAATGAAATTATTGAGTTGATCGGTGGTTCCTTAATTATTGAAATTATTTCTGGAGGAATATCCGAATGTTTAAAGCTAAAAAAATATTGGCAGGCGCCGCAGCCCTTGCTGTTGCCCTGACCTGCACAGGCTGCTCCGACACTTCCTGGGGCGCAAAGGCAGGCGATACCGAGTACAGAGCAGGTATCTACATCTATCACGCTATGAATGCGTATTTTGACGCAGAAAGCAAAAAAGCCGAAACCGACACCGACGTTTTCGCTTCTACCATCGAAGAAATGCCCGCTAAGGACTGGATGACAAAGGAAACGGAAAAGAACCTCAGACTGCAGGCTGCCGTTGACCAAAAGTTTGACGAAATGGGTCTGGAGCTGGACGAGTACAGCACAGCCTACGCCGATTATATGGTGGAGCAGATGTGGTCGCAGTACGGCGATATGTTCGAGGGCTACGGCATCGGCAAGGAAAGCTATCGTGACGTTTACCTTAATTCCATCAAGCGTGACGAGATATTTATGAAATATTACAACTCCGAGGACGGTATCACTCCCGTTTCCGAGGACGACATAAAGGCGCATCTGCTGGATAATTACGCAAGAGTTAAGTACATCGCCCTGAACCTCAAGGACGCTGAGGGAAATCTCCTGAAATCCGAGGGCAAGGCAGAGGTCATGAAGATGGCTGAGGATTACCTTGCACGTGCTGAGAGCGGAGAGAGCTTTGACACACTTATTGCCGAGTATGACGCTTACTGGAGCGAGCTGACGGGTGCCGACGAGGAAACCGACAACAGCAGCGATAACAACGAGGGCGGCGGACAGATCATAGCTATCGAGGACGCAGAGGGAAACACCGTTACTCTCTTTGACGAGGGGGAAGATGTAAGCGAAGTGACCGTTCCCGAAAGCCCCGCAAACGATGATTCTCCCGAGGAGGAAACCTCTGTAAACGAGGATTCCGAGGAAACCACCGTTCCCGAAACGGAATCCGACGAGGACGAAACCGACGAGAGCACCGACGAGAAATCGGACGATGACACCGACGAGTCCGAAACCGAGCCCGCAGAAACCGAAGCTCCCGAGTCGGAAACAGAGCCCGCAAGCTCCGACAACACCGATACCACCGCTGCCGAAACTGAGCCCGCCGAGGACGCTGACACAGCTGCCGAGGAAGATGCTGCAGCGGTAAACAATGAAAAGGTCATTAAGAAGGGCGACTACTCTCCTTCCAAGAACGTCAACGAGGATATTTTCAACACCATGAAGGCAGGCGAGTACAAGATCATCGAGGACGGCGAGTACTATTATCTGGTTTACAGAATGGAGCTTTTCAGCGATGAAACCTATTATGACAACAACAAGAACGCTGCCCTTTACGAGATGAAGGAGGAGGAATTCTCCGCTATGCTGGACGGTTGGGCAGAGGCTCTTTCCCTGACCATCAATGACGCTGCCGTTAAGAGATACAAGTTTGAGAAATTTGCAGAGGAATAATTAAAAGCACAATAATACGCCCCCGCAGGTCGG
>JAEDOB010000220.1 GCA_016302225.1 Oscillospiraceae bacterium
GGTAAGCCTCACGTCCGGGCGGTCTTTTAAGCAGCAGAGAAAGTGTACGGTAAGCGACAGCCTGCTTGGACAGGTCGTCGTAAACAATAAGAACATCTCTGCCGTTATCTAGGAAATATTCACCCATAGCGCAGCCCGAATAAGGTGCGATATACTGCAAGGGCGCAAGCTCCGAAGCAGTTGCGGAAACGACTATGGAATATTCCATTGCGCCGTTCTTTTCCAGAGTTTCAACAACATTTGCAACGGTGGAACGCTTCTGTCCGATAGCAACGTAGATACAGATAACGTCCTTGCCCTTCTGATTGATGATAGTGTCAAGGGCGATAGCAGTTTTACCTGTCTGTCTGTCGCCGATGATAAGCTCACGCTGACCTCTTCCGATAGGTATCATAGAGTCGATAGCCTTGATGCCTGTCTGGAGAGGAGTATCAACGGATTTTCTTGTGATAATACCGGGCGCAACACGCTCGATAGGTCTGGTTTCCTTTGCGTAGATGGCTCCCTTGCCGTCAATGGGCTGACCGAGGGCGTTTACAACACGTCCCAGCAGCTCTTCACCGACGGGAACGGACACGATCTTGCCTGTTCGCTTAACGGTGTCGCCCTCCTTGATCTCAGCGTCCGAACCGAGCATAACTGCTCCGACGAAATCTGTTTCAAGGTTAAGAGCCATACCGAATACGCCGTTTCCGAAATCGAGCAGCTCATTGGACATACATTTCTCAAGACCGTGTATTCTTGCGATACCGTCACCGACCGTTACGACCGTTCCGACGTCCGCAAGCTCGATCTTAGAGCTGTAATTCTTTATCTGCTCTTTGATTATGCCTGTTATTTCATCAGGGCGTAAATCCATTTTTACACCAACCCTTCATTTATACTATTATAAAATGCACATCTTTCTTATGCGATAAGTGAGCCGATCTTTGCCCTTACAGCGTCCAGCTTTGCTCTTACGGAACCGTCCATGAGAGTGCCGCCGCAGCTGATGACAACACCGCCGAGAATTGACGGATCGACCTTCTTTATCATAGAAATTTTCTTGCCGAAAACCACAGCCAGCTTGTCCGCCAGCTTCTTTTCCAGAGCGGGGGAAAGCTCCGTACTTGTGGTAACGGTAACCTCCGCAATGCCCGCAAGCTCGTTGTATTTCTTCCTGAAAGCATCGGCAATTTTAGAAAGATATGCAGCCCTGCCCTTTTCAGTCAAAAGGCAGAGGAAATTGTAAACCGTTTCCGAAATTCTGCCGCCGAAAATGTTTGAGATGACCTTCAGCTTTTCATCGTTCGGAACGGTGGGCGCACAAAGAAGCTTAACAAGCTCGGGATTTTCATCGAAAACCGCCGCCAGTGCTTTCAGCTCTCCGTTGACTGTTTCAACGGCGTTTTCTTCGGCTGCAAGCTCATAAAGTGCGTCGGAATAGATCTTTTCAACTGAACCTGCCATTTAAAAGTTCCTTCCTTTAAATCAGTTCCATAGGGAATGATTTTATTCGCCGAGTTCCGAAATAAAGCTTTCGATAAGCCTCTCGTGATCCTTGGGGTCGATCTCCTTTTCGACGACCTTTTCGGCAACAGCGAGGGCGATGTCGGAGATCTCGTCCTTGATCTGATTAACAGCGCGCTTTTTCTCCTTCTCGATGTCGGCATTGGCTTTCACGATAAGGCTTGAAGCCTCACTCTTAGCCTCTGCGATGATCTCATCGGAGCGGGTCTGGGCACGCTTGGTAGCGTTTTTGACAATCTCTGCGGATTCCGCCTTGGCGTTTGCGAGCTTTTCGGTGTACTCGCTTTCAAGGCGGGCAGCTTCGGTGAGCTTTTCGTCCGCCTGACGGTAGGTGTCCTCCACATTTTTCTTACGTTCGTCAAGTATCTTGTTTACGGGCTTGAACAGGAAATGCTTCAGCACCAGAAACAGGATCAATGTGTTGATAAGAGTGGCGATCATAGTCACGGGGTCAATTGTCAAAAACGGAAAGTAATCTCCGGTTTTTACCGGTTCAGCCGCAGCAGCGAGCAGACCGATCTTGTCCGCCTGAACAAGCGTCAGGAGCGGTAAATATTCTCCCATTATACAGCCTCCCGTATCTTAAATTAGTATCGACTATTAACCGAGGTACTTTAAGAACGGATTGAGGAACAGGAGCAGAAGGCCTACGATAAAGCCGTAGATACCTGTTGTTTCCGCAACGGCACAACCGATGAACATGGTCTTTGTAGCGTCACCCTTTACCTCGGGCTGTCTGCCGATAGTTTCGATAGCCTTACCTACTGCGTAGCCTTCACCGATACCGGGGCCGATACCTGCGATCATTGCCAGACCTGCGCCTATTGCCTGTCCTGCCAGAACGATGGCTTTAGCCATTACAACGTTTTCTTCCATAGTTATAAACCTCCAAATTTTTTTAGATTATGAGTCCTCACCGGTAGCCATTCCAACGTTTATCATTGTAAGCATAATGAAAACGTAGGACTGAATGACACCCGAGAACAGATCAAAGTATGCCGAAAGCACAGCGGGGATTCCGACTGTCAGTATCGGAATACTCAGACCCAAAGCACTTGTTGCCGCACTCAATGCGCCATAGACCAGTGCCGTGATTATCATACCGCCCGCAACGTTTCCGAACATACGGAATGCCATGGAAACAGGCAGCGAAACTTCACTGATAACATTCATAGGCGCCATCAGGAAAATAGGGGAAAGGAAGCCCTTCAGATAGCCTAAGATGCCGTCGCTCTTTATCTTGTAGAAGGTGATGATAACAAAGGTCATAACTGCCCATGTCAGCGTAACACTTATGTCGGCAGTCATGCTTCTCAGACCCAGCATACTTACCAGAGCACCCAAAAGGGCATAGATGAAAATGGTTGCGATATAGGGCGCAAAGAAAACCAGCTTAGGTCCCATGGCATCTGCGACCATATCGTTTACAAAGGAAACAGCCCATTCTGCGATGACCTGCGTTTTGCTTTCGGGGACTTTTTTCAGGTTGTGGGTGAGCACCTTGCATATTATTGCAATAATAATGATAAGCGCCCAGCCGATGACCACGCTTTCGGTAATGGCTATGCCGTTTCCGATGGGTATGACGAAGGAAACTCGGGGTCCCTGTACTTCAATATTCGTAAGCTTATCCTCCTTTCTTTCGGAAAATACTCGGGAATGCCGCACTTAATGTGTAGATCATCTTCGGATAAAGCAGCGGGATAACGGTGTACAAGCCGTTTATGCGGTCGCTGTGGAATGCAAGAGCCATAGCTGCGCCCATTATCCCGAAGCGGATAAAGTAAAACAGCAGCATATACCTCTTTGCGGAAACTGCGGTCTTTTCAACTGCACGCTCCGAGGAAAAGCCCAGGAGAATGAAGTTTGCAAGCATGGCAGCATTTCCCAGCAGCAGACCGAGAACCCCGTCAAGGGTAAATCCGAAGAAGGGAGCAGCCGCCAACAGTACCACCGCATCAAGCACAACAACAGGCAGGGCGATAAATTTCAGCTCGTCAGTTATCATTTTGCTTAAAATACGGTTTTTCATTTCAGCAGCTCCGATTCCCGAGATTGTCGCGCCGATTTATGAGGATAAACAATGCTATCACAGTAAATCAGCGTAGTCATAGTTATATTATACCAAATCCCCGCGCAAATTGCAACAGATTACGTAAATTTTTTTGTGAAAGGAACTGCGGCGGGGTGTAAAATGTGAAAAGCGGAAAGTGTAAAGTGAAATTTTTCAGTAAATCCAACAAACCATTGTAGGGGACG
>JAEDOB010000221.1 GCA_016302225.1 Oscillospiraceae bacterium
GAAAAAATGAGCGAATCCGCAGTTATCAATATGCTTAATTCCTGTTACCGCAGTGCGCTGGACGGTGTGGCGGGGACTTCGTCGGCGAGGGCATTTGCCGATGAATATCTTGCTAAGGAAAACGGCGTTGTTATGGCGGCTGCAAAGCGTCTTATCAGCATGCAGAAAACTCTTTGCGCAGGCACGGGCTTCCTTACAGGCGTAGGCGGACTTATCACCGCTGCCGTTGCAGTACCTGCCGACGTGGCGGGAACTGTATTTATGCAGCTGAGAATGATATGTGCGCTGGCGTATATGGGCGGCTATGACCCCGAGGACGAGAATGTTCGTGCGCTGGCTTATGCGTGTCTGGCAGGCGTTCCCGTGGACAGCTACATAAGCGGCACGGATATTTCCGAAATTCCGCTTGACGTTGCCCGTGAGATAAACAGGGAAGCTGTTTTCAGACTCATGGCAAAGACCGGTACAAGAGGCGCTGCGGCACTTTTCAGAATGGCACCTATTATCGGCGGTGCTATCGGTGCTGTTCTTGACCTTTCCATTGCGGGAAATGTTGCGGACAATACTGTTAAGGTTTTCCTTAAAAACAAATAACCTGCCACCTCACTTACCTTCAATACAGAAAAACCGCCGCACGGTCGTATGATCGTGCGGCGGTTTGCTTTGTATGTGTTTTCGGAAAACTTATATTACCATGTACGTGAATTAAGCTTCTTAAATTCGCCAACGGTAGAAACATGAGCGTTCAGACCGCCGTCGACAGTAACCACCTGACCTGTGAAATACTCACTTTCGTCAGATGCCAGATATACGCACATATTTGCAATATCGGCAGGTGCGCCGTAACGGTTCACCATAATGTTGTTAAGGAATACGTCCTTGAGTGCCTGGGGTACGTAAGCTTCGTTTTCGGGGGTAACGATAAGTCCGGGGCGAACGCAGTTGCAGCGGATATTGTCCTTGCCGTACTGGAGAGCGGTGGACTTTGTGAGCATATCAACTCCCGCCTTTGCACAGGCATAAGCGGTAGAGCCAAGGTCGCCGCCGCAGGAAGCCATTGAGCCGATATTGATGATAGAACCGCCGCCGTTTTCCTTCATGTAGGGGAGAGCGCACTTGATAGCATAGAATGTTCCCCTAATGTCGCTCTGGAAAATTCCGTCCCACATTTCAAGAGTAAGCTCGTCAACACGTCCGTCCTTTAAGCTGACATTGGCGGCGTTGTTTACGAGAATGTCGATCTTGCCGTATTTTTCAACGGTATCTGAAAGGAGAGCCTCGATGCTTTCGGTAGCGGTAATGTCCATGAAATGGTAGAATGCTTCGCCGCCTGCTTCCTTAATGCTGTCAACTACTGCCTGTCCCTTTGCTTCACGGCGTCCGCAGATAACGACCTTTGCGCCCTCAGCTGCAAAAAGCTTTGCGATACCTACGCCGATACCGCTTGTTGAGCCTGTTACGATAGCTACCTTGCCTTTTAATCTGTCCATTTTAAAATCCTCCTTAAAATATGAATTTTGAGATTTCCGAAAAATGTATCCCTGATAATTATATATTATAACACACTATTTCGAAAATTGCAAGAGGTTTTTTGTAATTTCTCACAATAAAATGAGCGGACGGTGATGTTATTCGGCTGTAAGGCAAGGACTGCCGTCAAAAGCGGATATGAAAAGGGTAATGTCAGCGGAATTTGTTTTGTAGGTCACTCGGTAGCAAAGCTGATTTTGGACATTATCCGAATCCGAAAAATCATAAAAACACATAGGCGTTATTTCGGGAGATGAAATGTTAAGAACCTCCGCTTTTTGCTCGGGTGTCAGAAGCTTATCTGCCGCCGCTGCCGCATTTTCGGGGGAGAGCATACCGTCGGTAATTTCAAGGGTGCAGTAAGCGGTGCGGTCTGCATTGTCATTTTTGACACGGTAGGTCTTTGAGATACGGTATGTTCCGTTATACAGGACACAGTCGGTCATAGTATAGCTTCTTGTAAAGCTTTCCTGCCACTCACCGCCGAGGGAAATGCCCTCAGAGGTAAATACTGTAACATAGTTATCAGGAACAGGCTGAACGGGAAATACAGATACATATCCTCCGTTTTCCAGACGTTCTATGGTGTACGGACTGCCTGTCATTACCGATGTTCCGTCAATGCTTTTTGATGTAATTGTCAGCTTGTTTGACTGCTTGTCGTATTCGGCGGAAACCTCCATTTTCGCTTCATTGGCAGGAACGGAAGGCACTTCCGAATTTCCCATAAACTGAAAGGACATAACAATATTCATCATCATTTCTTCGGAAAAAATCGTATTTCCGCCGAAAGCGGGGAACATTACCGTCAGGGAAAAATCTCCGAAATCACGGGTGTAATAATAGAAAATATCATCACCCGAGCGCGTCACAATAAGCCGCTTTATCTTTCCGTTTCCATCGGGATTCGGATTGTTTTTGACAAGCGTTATTTCCTTTCCCTCGGCAATGTCTGCGGTGAAAAAGTCTTCGGGAATTTCATCGTCGGAGCGGACGTATGGGAGAATTTCAAGGCATTTTATCCATTCGTCATTTCTCGGATATTCGCCGATACTTCCGCTGAATCGTACATGGTCGGGGACGGAAAAGTTTGAGATAAGCTTGCCGATATTCCATGTTTCATCGGTGGAAATAAGCTCTAAGCCGTTTTCGGAAACTGCCATTACTTCGCCCACATAAGTGTAACGTGTCATACCGCCGTCGGGTATTGTTTCAGAGGTTTCTATTTGGGGATTGCTGTCGTTAATCTGTACATCGGTTGACGGGCTGTCTTTTGGAACATTTTTGGATTTACCATCTGTAAGCAACACGGCAGCTGCGGCAATTATCAGCAAAACCGCAATGCACACGGCAATGACTGTTGGCTTTTTCCAATTTAGAACGCCCTTTATTCGGGATTTTACGCTGTTTTCACCGAATGAAATGACCTGTCCGCCGCTGAGATGATTTTGCTTCATTGAAATGTTCAGCAGCGCCGAAGCGTAATCCTTGCGGACGTCCTCGGAGAAGCTTTCCACAGCCGTTTCATCACAGGAAAGCTCCATATCCCGCTCCATCAGCTTGAAGGAAAGCCAAAGCAGCGGGTTGAACCAATGTACGGTCAGGGCGGCAAATGCAAGGGGCTTTATTATGTGGTCTTTTCGGCGGATATGTGCCTGTTCATGGGCTAAAATGAAGGGCATATCCTCCACGGAAATGTCCTCGGGAAGGTAAATTTTCGGCTTGATGATACCGAAAACAAAGGGCGTTTCGATACCGCCACATATCATAACATTATCTTGAAGCGGACGTGCATTTGACAGCCGTTTTCTCAGCCGAATAACGCAGACAGCGGTGTAAATGGCTATCCCGACTATCACCGCAAGCCAGATAATTGTGCCGACAAAAAGCATAATCTGCACGGGATTTGCTGAGTTTTCGGGGACTGCTTCGGGCAGGGGAACGGTGATATTTTCGTGGGAGGAGGGCAGCGGAAAACCCGTGTCAATAACGGGGCTATGGTCGTATTCCACAGTTTGGCTTATGTAGCTTTCTGCCTTCGGTTTTATCAGGTTGAAAAGGCTGAACGTCGTTTCCACGGAAAATGGGCATATCATACGGATAAACGGAATTATCCACAGGAAATAGGAAAATTTCGCAGGCAGCTTCTTCATAAAAAGCCGCAGAAGCATGACGAAAATGCAGATATACGAAGCGGTTATGCTCATATTCAGAAATATTCGGAAAATCT
>JAEDOB010000222.1 GCA_016302225.1 Oscillospiraceae bacterium
CAGGCTTGTGCAGAAGGACGTTGGGTTCAAGGACTTAGGGCTTGTTATTGTGGACGAGGAGCAGCGGTTCGGCGTTGCACATAAGGAGCGGTTCAAGGAGCTGTTTGCGGGGGTGGACGTGCTGACACTGTCCGCAACGCCTATCCCCAGGACGCTTAATATGGCTATGAGCGGCATTCGTGATATGTCGGTCATAGAGGAGCCGCCCGTTGACCGTTATCCCGTACAGACCTATGTTATCGAGCATAATCAGGGCGTTATTATTCAGGCAATAAATAAGGAGCTGCGACGTGGGGGACAGGTGTACTATATCCACAACCGCATTGAAACCATAGATCGGTGCGCTGCGAAAATCGCCGAGTCCCTGCCCGATGCAAGAATTGGCGTTGCCCACGGTCAGATGGGCGAGGAGGCACTTTCGGAAATCTGGCGGCAGCTGGTGGAGCATGAGATAGACATTTTAGTTTGCACGACCCTTATCGAAACGGGCGTTGACGTTCCAAACTGCAACACGCTTATTATCGAGGACGCCGACAGGCTGGGGCTTTCTCAGCTTTATCAGCTTAGAGGACGTGTGGGACGCTCCAATCGAAGGGCGTTTGCATATTTTACATTCCACAAGGGAAAGGTTCTGACGGAGATCGCGTCAAAGCGTCTGGAGGCTATCCGAGAGTTTACGCAGTTCGGCAGCGGTTTTCGGATTGCCCTGAGAGATTTGGAGATACGTGGTGCGGGAAGTCTTTTGGGCGGAAAGCAGCACGGGCATATGGAGGCTGTCGGGTATGATATGTACTTGCAGCTTCTCAATGAAGCCATTGCAGAGGGCAAGGGAGAAGCACCGCCGCCGTCCCCCGAGGAATGTCTGGTTGATTTGCAGATAGAAGCGCACATTCCCGAAAATTATATCGAAAGCCTGTCGGGACGGCTTGACATTTACCGAAAGATAGCCGCCGTCCGCACTCCCGAGGACAGTATTGACCTGACAGACGAGCTTATCGACCGTTACGGCGAGCCGCCGAAGGCTATTCTGGGTCTGATAACCGTTGCGCTGACGAGGAATATGGCAAGTGCGTCGGGGGTGACGGAAATATCCCAGAAAAACGGCTGCCTGCTGTTCTATATGAAGAGCGGGTCTATTGAGCAGATACAGGCTGTTGTGGCGGCGTACAGGGGCAGGGTGACTGTCAGCGGTTCGGAGAAGCCGTATATTTCCGTAAAGCTGAAGCCCGGTGAGAAAACCGTGGATATTATGGAAGCGGTGGTTAAGATACTGTTTGAGAATAGGGAAGTGCAATAAAATGTGAAGTGTGGAAAGTGGAAAGTGGAATTTTGATTTACCGATAACTTCACTCTTCACTTTACACTTTTCACATTTATTTAAACGCTTGCATTTCTTGTCGGAACGTGATAAAATATTGGTATGGGTCAATAATCAATAGTAAAGGAGGTCATTCTATACATGGAAGAGCAGCTGCAATTTGATTTTACAGATATAGATGTTCAGGCATATCCGTTTATTAGCATGTTTAATGATACGGAAAACATCATAGAAAAGCATAATCATAATTCTATGGCTATACTTGGAGATTCGCTGAAAGTATTAAAAAAAATAAAAAGCAATTCCGTAAAGCTCATATTTGCAGATGCACCATATAATATCGGCAAAGATTTTGGAAATAACCGGGATAATTGGGAAACCGTTCAGGATTATATTGAATGGTGTAAGCAGTGGATAGATGAATGTATGCGGGTATTGTCAGATGACGGTTCAATGTATTTTATGACAGCTACGCAGCATATGCCGTATTTAGATGTATATGTAACCGAAAAGTATAATGTTCTTTGCAGAATTGTGTGGACTTATGACAGCTCGGGTGTTCAATCCAAAAAAATGTACGGCTCCCTCTATGAACCTATTTTGATGATCAATAAGAGCAGCAAGGCGGAGTATACTTTTAATTATCAGGATATACAGGTTGAAGCAAAAACAGGTGCGGTCAGAAAGCTGATCGACTATCGAAAAGACCCCCCGCAGCCTTATAATACTCATAAATTGCCCGGTAATGTGTGGAATTTCAATCGTGTTCGATTTAAGATGGCGGAATATGAAAATCACCCTACTCAAAAGCCGGAAGCCTTGCTTGAGAGGATAATCAAAGCATCTTCAAATGTCGGTGATGTAGTTCTTGACCCGTTCTCAGGTTCGTTTACTACATCTGCTGTGGCAGTTCGGCTTGGAAGAAACGCCATAGGAATTGATATGAATGAAGAATATTTCGAGATAGGACTTCGCAGGACCGGTATTACCGATGAATACAAAGGAAAGTTCCTTGTAAAAGAAAAAAAGCGAAAGACTTCCGCAAAATCAAAGTATGTGAGGTGTTGATATGCAAATCAAGGAAGAATTTGTTAAGGAGATACTTGAAGCCGAGTATCCGCAGGATTTCGGAAAAATATATGACAGCAGCCTGCTGCTGCAGTATTTAGACCGAAAGATGAAGGCAGTGCACGGCAACAGCAAGACAAGAAGAAGCCTTGCCAATATATATGCTGTTTTTTCGATTTTGCACTTTTATACGGAAGATTTTTACGGTCAGCCCGATAAATACAGAATTTTTGAGGGTTATGATTATATGCAGCTGTTTAATTTTTATCGTGGATTATACGGCGGAAACAAGCTCCAGAATCATGCTCTCAATTCTCGTGTAAACGGTGAATTCAGAAATAAATTCCCTAATGCTGTCAATGACCTGATAATTATTGATAACGGAAAATATTTAATACATATCGATTACCTTTATGTTGGGGAAGAAGATATAAGCAAGGCGGCTGTTAAGATCATTGATAAGTATATAGAATTGATCAAATCAAAGGATCATGAGCTTATCAATACTTTACAAAAAATGCAGCTTTTGACCGATTATTCGGAAAAGAGAAATAAAATCAAGGAGCTGCTTACCGAAAATGCAGAAGCTCGGGTCTTTGAGATCATCAGTTATGCGATACTGAAAAATCATTATAAAAATATTAAGGTGTATTTTGGGTACAGTGCTGACTCTGTTCGTGAAGAGGAATTGCAGCTGTATAGGACAGGAAGAACCAATGCAAATGATGGCGGCATTGATTTTGTAATGCGACCTGTCGGACGGTTTTTTCAAGTTACAGAGGTCAGCGGTTACGATAAGTATTTGTTGGATATTGACAAGGTGATGCACTTCCCTGTTTCTTTTGTAATTAAGACATCAAGCAGCAGGCAAACGGTTCTTAATGAGCTGGAAGCATACATAAACAAACGTGCAAATGGTATGAAGGTCATTGAAGAGCGATATAAAAAAGCTATTGAAGAGATAATCACAATTAATGAATTAAAAAAGTGGATCTCCGAATTAAGCAACACGGATATTGACAACATTATCAGAGATATAGACATTTATTACAGACTAGAGATGAATATGGACGAAGATTTTTAGAAAAAAAGGAACGTGATCCCAATGAAAGGTTATAGAATAAGTATGCTCCGCCACGGCAGAACAAGGGGCAATGACCAGGGCTTGTATATCGGAAAGACAGACCTTCCCCTGACCGAGGAGGGCAAGGAGGAGCTTCGTGACCTGTACGCATCCTACGAATACCCCAGAGTGCATCGGGTGTATTCAAGCCCGCTGGAAAGGGCGGTTCAGTCTGCGGAGATACTGTTCCCCGACACGGACATTACCATTGCCGAGGATCTTCGGGAAATGGATTTCGG
>JAEDOB010000223.1 GCA_016302225.1 Oscillospiraceae bacterium
CCGTTTATGGGACATTTTCTTTTTCTGCCCACCCGTCCGATTATGACAATTTTTTCGGGGAATAAATGGTATTATAAAGACAAACGCACAGAAAGGACTGATAAAATGCAGGCAGTAATAGAAGCCGAAGAAAAGGCACTCACCGTATTTTTAAGCGGAGAAATAGACCACCATTCGGCGGTTGAGATACGCTCGGACATTGACCTTGCCATCGAACGGTACAAGCCCGAACGGCTTATCCTCGATTTCGGAGAGGTCACCTTTATGGACAGCTCGGGGATAGGTCTTGTTATGGGCAGATGCAAGATAATGAAGCTCATAGACGGCACGGTGGAAATCGCAAATGCGTCCTCGGCAATAAAAAAGGTAATGCGCCTTTCAGGGCTGGAAATGATGGTTAAAATCTGAAAAATCACAAATTATTTTACCTGCTGTTTGCAGGGAGAAATACACAAAATTAGGAGATGAAAAAAATGAAGATAGTAAACGAAATAAAGCTAAGCTTTCCCTCAAAAAGCTGCAACGAAGGCTTTTCACGGTCGGCGGCGGCAGCATTTGCGGCACTTGCGGACCCGTCAGTGTCCGACATCAGCGACATAAAGACCGCCGTTTCCGAAGCGGTCACAAACTGCATTGTCCACGCATACCGCAACAAAACGGGCATTATCGAAATGACCGCAAGGATACTCGAAAACGGACGCTTCTACATAAAGATAAAGGACTCGGGCTGCGGCATCAGCGACGTAAAAGCCGCCATGCAGCCCCTTTTCACCACCGCCCCCGAGGAGGAACGTGCAGGTCTGGGCTTTGCGGTAATGGAAAGCTTTATGGACAAGGTGACTGTCCGAAGCCGTCCGGGAAAGGGCACGACCGTTATAATGGAAAAGCAGCTTCATACAAAGGACGGCGGCAATGAACGGCGTTAAAAACGACGAATTTATCGAAGCAAATCTCGGACTTGTGCGGCTCTGCGCAAACCGTTTCCGAGGAAAAGGGATAGAGTATGACGACCTTTACGGCGCAGGCTGCATTGGTCTGGTGAAGGCTGCAAAGGCGTTTGATGAAACACGGGGCGCACGGTTTTCCACATATGCCGTGCCCGTTATTCTCGGCGAGATAAAACGGCTTTTCCGTGACGGCGGCACAGTAAAGGTAAGCCGTCCGCTGAAGGAATTATCCCTGAAGGTCACACGG
The DNA here is from genome assembly GCA_016302225.1 of Oscillospiraceae bacterium. Lineage (GTDB taxonomy): Bacteria > Bacillota > Clostridia > Oscillospirales > Ruminococcaceae > UMGS1889. The sequence goes on from JAEDOB010000223.1 coordinate 1,195, forward strand.
GAAAGGGAGAATTTCAGCAAATCCGAAGGCAGAGAACCCACCGTTTCCGAGCTTTCAAAAATACTGGGCGTGTCCCCCGAAGAGGTAGCCGAGGCAACGGCTGTCAGCCTTCCTCCCCTGTCCCTGACGCCCTCCGACTCCGACGACGAACGCAGCGGACAGATAGATATTCCCGTGGACGCTCCCGACATACTCATCACCGACCTTATTTCCCTAAGACAGGTAATGAACCGACTTTCCGACGAGGACAGGCAGCTTATTGTACTGCGGTATTTCCGAAAAATGACGCAAACGCAAGCCGCCGAGCTTCTCGGAACAACGCAGGTGCAGATCTCACGGCGGGAAAAGAAAATTCTCGCAAGGCTGCGGGAAATGCTGCTGGGATAAATTCTCGCAAAATTTTATGTAAAAATTATTGACAAAATACCCCTTTTGTGATAGAATGAAATTGCTGAGTTCAGCATATTATTAACAGAATAACTCGTATCATTTGAAAGGGGTATAATAATGAAGTACGAAATCAACGGCACTCCGCTCCCTGCGCTTACCGTTTATCTTGAAAACGGCGAAACCGTTATCTGCGAAAACGGCGCCATGTCCTGGATGTCACCAAACCTTGTAATGGACACCACCTCCAACGGCGGTATCGGCAAGGCTTTCGGCAGAATGTTCACGGGCGAAGCAATGTTCCAGAACAGATACACTGCTCAGGGCGGCAACGGAATGATAACAATGGCTTCCAGTTTCCCCGGTTCTATCCTGCCCTTTATGATCTCTCCCGGCAATGAGATAATCGTCCAGAAGAGGGGCTTTCTTGCTTCTGAAGTGGGCGTTACCATGTCGGTAGCATTCCAGAAGAAGATAAGCACAGGCATTTTTGGCGGTGAGGGCTTCCTTATGCAGCGTCTTTCCGGAAACGGTCTTGCTTTCGTTGAGATCGACGGTCACTGCATGGAATACACCTTAGGCCCCGGCGAATCTATGATACTTGATAACGGTTACCTTGCCGCTATGTCATCGACCTGTACCATGGATATTCAGACGGTCAAGGGCGTAAAGAACGTTCTCCTCGGCGGTGAGGGACTGACAAACGTCGTTGTTACGGGTCCCGGCAAGATATATCTCCAGACTATCCCCATTTATCAGGTTGCAAATTCCATTCGTCCTTACATACCCACAGGCTCGTGAAGGACAGCTGTCGACGCAGAAGATGTGGCAGAGCTTGCATCGGGCGTGTTCGATATTTTTAACTGAAAATTACCGTCCTCTTTACGGGGACGGATCATGCAGATATAGTACAATGGTCAGTACATCGGCTTCCCAAGCCGAGGATGCGGGTTCGATTCCCGTTATCTGCTCCATACCCCCGTTTATCGGGGGTTTTGTTTTAGGAGGAATTTTTTATGAAGCTTTATTTATACGGAATGATACTCGCATCAAACAGCTTTCGCCTGAACGAATTTGTTAAGCCCGATGAATATTCGGAGATCGAAGAAAGCTACCGCTTCATCGGCGGCGAAACGGGCGCAGCTGCCACAATTCTCTCTTCTCTCGGTGCAGAGATAGTTCTGGACGGAAATCATATCGGAAGAAATGTTGCGCCGCTGCTGAAAAGCTTTTACAAGGACAAGCCCGTAAATATGGACTCGGTTTTCTTTGACGAAAATTATTACGGTCTTGAGGATTACATTCTTATTTCGGGCGATGTGAGAACACCCTTCGGACATTTCGGACACTATTTCGGCGAAGCTTTTAACGGCGGTTTCCGTCATTGGAACAAACCGAAGGAAAGCGATATTGAAAAGTGCGATACTGCCGCCATTGACCCGTTTTTCGGCGAAGAATCCGAGCTTGCCGCAGAATTCTGCGTAAAACACGGCAAACCTTACGTTACCATTGACTGCAAATATGACAGCTGCATGCACAAAAATTCCGCCGTTTCGGTCATTTCGGGCGAATTTATCCGAGGAAATTATCCCAATATGACCCGTGAGGAGCTGTTCCCCCTGTATGCGGAAAACTCAAACGGTCTGACTGTCATAACCAACGGCGGCAAGGGATTTTTCTACGGCAGAAGGGGCGGAGAAATGAAATCCTTTGAGCCGTACAAGGTAAATGTGGTAAGCACCCTCGGTGCGGGAGATTCCTTTAAGGCGGGCTGCACCTATGCCCTGGCAAAGGGAATGAGCGACGACGAGCTTGTGAAATTTGCATCGGCATGTGCGGGAGCCTGCATTTCCAGGTATCCTATGCAGATTAACCCGCCTACTCTTGGAGATATTGAGGGGATAATTTCTTCCGAAAACCGATGAATTTTTCGTAAACTGCGTGAGATACTATTATCGGAAAGGACTGATAATATGACCATCTCACAAAAGGAATACAGCGAGCTGGTAAAAAAGGCATCGCCCAATTCCAAAAGCATTATCGACATTCCCAAGGCGTTTGTTATCGGCGGACTTATCTGCTGTATCGGGCAGTTTTTCCTTGACCTGTACAAAAATGCGGGCTTTGACGAAAAATCCGCAGCCGCCTGGACGTC
>JAEDOB010000224.1 GCA_016302225.1 Oscillospiraceae bacterium
TCAACGGTAATATCTCCGTAAAGCTCATCGTGGAAGGTGGTAGTTCCCTCCTCGGGAATCTTCTGACGGATAACGTAAGGAACGCCCTCAGCAAGACGCTTTTCGACCTCTTCCTTGGAAAGCTTGCGGCAGTGTCCGTTATACTTTGTGGGCTGACCGGAAACCTGCTGTATCTTGTGCATTTCCTCTAACTCTTCCTTGGTGCAGAAGCAGTAGTATGCGTGTCCGCTTTCAACAAGCTTCAGAGCATAATCCTTGAAAATGCCCATTCTTTCCGACTGGATATAAGGACCAACGGGACCGCCGATGTCGGGGCCTTCGTCCCAGATAAGACCTGTCTGTCTGAGAGTATTGTAGATGACCTCGGTAGCACCCTCAACGTATCTTTCCTGGTCGGTGTCCTCGATACGGAGAATGAATGTGCCGTCATTCTGCTTTGCAATAAGGTATGTGTAAAGTGCAGTTCTCAGATTTCCAATGTGCATATAGCCCGTAGGACTGGGCGCAAATCTGGTTCTTACTTTTTTATCCATTTGACATTTGTCCTTTCAAAATAAATTGTATTTGTATTCAAGATTTTTTACATATTCCGTATCGGCGGCAATTCGTGCAAAAAGCTCGTCAATGCTGCCGAATTTCATTTCGGGACGAACGAAATCGTACAGGGACACCTTTATCCTCTGCCCGTAAAGATCGCCCTCGTACCCGATTATATATGTTTCCGCAAGCAGGGCGGAGTTTTTCTCCACCGTTGGCTTGACGCCTATGTTTGTTATTGAGCGGTAAATTTTGCCGTCTATCTCGGTAAATGACGCATAAACACCATACTTCGGAACCACTGTATTTTCGGGGATAAGCTGGTTAATTGTCGGAAAATTCATTGTTCTCCCCAGCTCATGCCCGTGAATTACAGGCTCGCAGACCGAGTAAAAATGTCCCAGCAGCATATTGGCATCAAGCAGCTTTCCCTCCCTGATAAGCTCCCTTATCCGTGTGGAAGAAACCTTTACGCCGTCAACCGTTTCATCTGCAATAATATCGCAGAAAATGCCGTACCGACCGCCGCAAATATCCGCCAGAAGCCGTGAATTTCCGCCCGCATTCTTCCCAAAGGTAAAATCCTTTCCGCAGAAAACCGCACCGCAGTTCATCTTTTTTACAAGAATTTTTTCGATAAAATCCTCGGCGGATAAGTCCTTTAAATCGGAAAATTTTGGCGAATAGATGTATTCAATGCCATAGCTGCGGAAGAAATCCCGCTTCTGTCTGTCGGTCATTATCCTTTCGGACGCACCGCTTTTTGACGTTACCGTGTTTGTGTCGAAGGTGAAAACCGCAGGCGCAAGCCCGTATTTTCTCGCCCTTTCCACCGCACGCTTAATGACCTGTTTATGTCCTCTGTGGCAGCCGTCAAACAATCCCAGAGCCACCGAGGTCTTTTTTTCGGGAGGACTTTGCAAATCTATCAAAAGCTTTTCCTCCCGTCAGAAATTTTTAAGTACCTTCAAAAGCCCGTCACTGACAACGCCTATGCCGAGAAAGATACCGTCGCAGCCGTAGACTGCCGCACGTTCGCCGTTTGCAGGACTGCCATAAAGCCTTGAAGCGTCCAGCCGAACGCCGTTGCGGTACATTTCCGTCTGACGCTCGTTCAGATGAACCTGGGGCAGATAGCCGAACACCCGCTCAATGGGGATAACAAAGCTTTGAAAGCCCTGTCCGCTTTTTACAGCCTCGCTTATTTCATCGAGAGTGTGGCAAACCTCCAGCGTAAAACCGCAGGCGGACGTTCTCACAAGAGAAGTCATTATCCCGCCGCAGCGAAGCTCCGTTCCAATATCGTGGATAAGCGTTCTGATGTACGTTCCCTTTGAACAGGAAATTTCAAGCGCACCTTCGCCCGTTTCGGAATCAAAGGAAAGCAGCTTCAGGGAATAAACCGTAATGGGACGGGGCTTCCGCTCCACCTCTATCCCCTTTCTTGCCAGTTCGTAAAGCCGCTGACCGTTTACCGAAACAGCGGAATACATGGGGGGAATCTGCATAATATCTCCCCTGAATTTACCGAGAACGGCTTCAAGACTGTCCTCGGTAATATCGGAAAAGTCCGATTTTGCAATTATTTCCCCCGTTGAGTCCTGCGTATCGGTGACAAGTCCCAGCTTAAAGCCCGCACGATAAATTTTGTCGTGGTCGGGCAGCATATCGCAGGCTTTTGTGGCACTACCGATAAAAACGGGAAGAACGCCCTCAGCCATAGGGTCAAGGGTTCCTGCGTGACCTATCCGCCGCATTTTCAGAATACCTCTGAGCTTCGCAACAACATCAAACGAGGTAAAGCCTTTCGGCTTGTTAATGCAGATTATACCAGCCATAAATCATATCCCAGCGCTTCTCCGACAACCGTCAGAATGCGCCGTTTAACCTCCTCCGGAGTACCGGTAAGCTGAGCACCCGCCGCCTTAACGTGCCCTCCGCCGCCAAGCTTGCGGCAGATAGCGGACACGTCCGCAGTTGTGGCAGAACGCATGGAGATCTTGAAAATATTATTGGATTTCTGCTTGATAGTTACACCTATCTCAACATTTTCAAGCTGTATAGTCAGGGAGGCAAGTCCCTCAAACTCGGCAAGCTCAATGCCGAAATCCTTTGTCAGCTCCTCGGTAATGGTTATCATAGAGCAGCGGTCGTCAAAATAGAATTCCATATTAGACATAACATACTGCTCGATCCTCATTCTGTCCTTGCTCTTAACGTCAAACATTTTTCTGTTGATTATCGCATAGGGGACATTGTATCTGCTCATAAGCTCCGCCGCTATCTGATGACATCTGGGAGTCGTGTTTTCGTACTTGAAGCAGCCTGTATCGGTAGCAATTCCCGTGTAAAGGCAGGACGCAATGTAGGTATCCAGCTCCACGCCCATTTTCTCATACAGCTCAAACATTACCTCGCAGGCAGCGGACGCATTGGCATTGAGCAGCGTTCTCTCCGCATATTCCGTATTGGAAATGTGATGGTCTATGCAGAGATTTACATATTCCGAATAATGCGCCAGACTGCGTCCCAAAAGCTTGCTGTCCGCCACGTCAACGGCAACAATAGCCTCGGGCATAAACTTCATGGGCTGATAACCCTCATACATATTGTCATAGCGGTGCGGAAACTCGTCGCTGCAGAGCACGTTTGCCTTTTTGCCAAGCTTTCTCAGAACAGCACAAAGGGAAAATGCACTGCCGAGAGTATCCCCGTCGGGGCTTTGATGTGTCAGTATATGATAGTTGTCATGGGCATAAATAAACTTTATTGCCTCGTCAAAATCAACTCGCAAAGCTATCCCCCCTGGTTGAATTTTTTTACTTGTCGCCGAGAGCGTCGCTTATCATTTTGGAGATCTCGGCGGAATGTTCGATCGAATTGTCTGCAATAAATTTCAGCTCGGGACATTTTCTCAGATGCAGCCTGTTGCCTATCTCACGGCGGATAAAGCCCGACGCGCTTTCAAGCCCCTTGACTGCCGTTTTTGCGGACTCCATACCCTCCAGCGAAGAAATATACGCCTTGAGATGGGAGCCGTCCCCGGAAAGCTCGGTGCGAACGACCGTGACCATACCCGATTTTACCCTCGGGTCCTTGATCTCGTTGCAAATCATCGCCGAAAGCTCTCTTTTAATGTCCTCGGAAAGTCTGCTGTTTTTAAAATTAGCCATAATATCTCCTTT
>JAEDOB010000017.1 GCA_016302225.1 Oscillospiraceae bacterium
ACAGCTTTTTTGTGAAACGGTTTGCGAAACCTTCCTGCTTTTCGAGGTTGAGTGTTTGTAATGCAATGGAAAAGCTGTCACTGTTAAGGGAGGATATCGCTGAAACGAAACGCCTGCATCTGCCGTGATATTGTGCGTTTTCCTCAGTCGCTGCGATTATCTCGGAACGCTTTGAGAATAGCTTTCCCGAATCCCAATATTCGCCCAGATTGAGTATCTGAGCTGTTGCTCCGGGATAAACGGGGTCGAAGGTGTGTGGTGCGGTGCCGTCCATAAATATTACCTTGAACCGTTTGAAAACTACGGCGTCAAGGGAATCTGCGTCCGAAGAGCATCGATAGATCTCCTTTTCTTCATCGGGAAATGCGTTGGCAAGCTTCTTCATCAGCGAGGATTTTCCTGTTCCCGGACCGCCCTTGATTATGTAGGTGAAATACTCGTTGTCTGCTAAAATGTCACCGAAGCGAGTCCTGAATCCGTCGGGAGAAACTCCGCCCAGGAAAAACTCAATGGTTCCGTCTTTCATAAAATCAGCTCCTTTAAAGGTTTTTATAGTATATTATGAAATTCGGCATATTTGGTTACATAAGAGTATTGAAATTTCCCCAAAAATGTGGTACAATTTCATTGTATTAGGTTTTGGGAGTGATAGTTTTGCTTATCGAAAGGCTTATTGAAGCGGCGGTTGAGTATGACAGGGGAGATCCCAGGCGTATTCAGCATTTTATCAAGGTGCACAGCTTTGCGGCACTTATCGGAAAATCGGAGAAGCTTTCGGATGATGAACAGCTTATTCTGGAAGTGGCTGCCGTTCTTCACGACATTGGCATAAAGAATGCCGAACGTATTCACGGTTCGACTTCGGGAAAATATCAGGAGATAGAGGGCGTTCCCGTTGCGGAGGAAATTCTTCGGAAATTTGGGTGCAGTGATGACTTTATCTCGGAGGTATGCTATCTTGTGGGACACCATCACAGCTATGCCGAGGATATTCCGAAAAAGCTGAGGATACTTATGGAATCGGACTTTCTCGTGAACGCTTATGAGGACAGTATGTCTGAAAATGCTATCATCAGCATCAGAAATAAGCTTTTCAGGTCGGAATGCGGAACTAGGCTCCTGAACGAAATGTTTGATTTGGAGGAATAATTATGGACGGCAACAAGCTTGAAACCATCAGAAAGCGCATCGCAAAAACAGGCGAGGCACTCAAAAGGAACAATATGGAATTCTACACCGTGGAAAAAGCGTCGGACGTTCCCGAACTGGTAAAGTCCCTTATCAAAAAGGGCGACACTATCGGCACGGGCGGTTCTATGACCCTCAAGGAAACAGGCGTTATGGATCTGCTCAGAAACGGCGATTACAATTTCCTTGACAGAGAAGCGGTTCCCAAGGAGGAGGTTCCGTCTATCTACCGCAAATGCTTCTCTGCGGACGTATATATGTGCAGCTCAAACGCCATCACCGAGAACGGCGAGCTTTATAATGTAGACGGCAACAGCAACCGTGTGGCGGCTATCTGCTACGGTCCCGAGTCGGTCATTATCGTTGCGGGATATAACAAGATAGTGACGGATATTGAAGAGGCTTCCGTCAGAGTGAAGAAGCTTGCCGCTCCCGCCAACACTATGCGCCTTGACTGCGATACATACTGCAAGGAAAAGGGCGAATGTGCCGCATTTGTGGGCGGAAACAAGCATATCTGCGACGGCTGCGGCGGCAATGACAGGATCTGCTGCAATTTCGTAATTTCCGCAAAGCAGCGTCACAAGAACAGAATTAAGGTAATTATTGTTGAGGAAGAATTGGGATATTGATTTTTCGTCAGATACAAACAGCCCCGAGGTCGTTTGACTTCGGGGCTGTGTTATTTATTCGGGGATAAAGCTGCTTTCGTCAAATACGGGATATTTTCCGTTTTCGGAAAATTCGGCAGTCGTTATACCGTTAATGTCCGTAATTTCAATTGTCATTGGTCCTGAATTCATAAATAAAGTATTGACATCATTTCCGCATATGCCGCCTGAATATTCAATTGTCCCGCAATACGCCGAAATATTGTATTTTCCAGCAATAGGGCAATGCCAAACTGCTTCTCCGGTTTTGTCGGTCGCACCGATAACATAGCCGCCCCAAGCACCCGAATATCCTTCGGCAAGATTGCTGCCGTCAAAGCCCTCGGGACGGAGTATCACCCAATATCCGAACAGGGGACTACCGTTTTCGTCCAGCAGGCGGATAACGGTTTTGGACGTATCAACTGCGTTCAGCTCGTCGGGAGTGGGGAGCTCCCACGGCAGATCAAAGCTTATATTCTGAGGAGAATCGGCATTTATCTCTATGGTAAACTGCATTTCGTTTCGTTTGCTTTCTACTCCGTCCGAATTTACCATCATATCCGAAGCAGTCACAAGATATGCTCCCTCGGTAAGAGTGCGGACTGTTGGCTTGTCGCCGCAGGTAAGGGCAGCACCGTCCATATATCCTCCACGGTCATTGTCAAAGTCATATCCGAGAACGCCGCTTGTGAATTTGATTGCTTTGCAGGTCACACGCAGCCCGTTTACGGGGTCGCCTTTTTTATCGGAGAATATGAACGAGGCTTGGTATTGATGAGGTTCCGCAGCGGGCTGAGGGTTCGGGTCATATGCAGGTGAGGTGAAATTACCGTCCTTTGCGTCGGCGGTGCTTTGAAATTTTTCGTACTCCTTGGCATAATAACGTTCGTCCTGTGCAACGTTTTCCCTGTATCGTGTTCCGAGAAATGTGTCGATAAAAACGTCGTTCATTTCATAATTCCGACTAAATGCCGAGATAACATTGCTTTCGGGGGATATAGGGAACGCCATGACCTCGCCCCCTGCGTATTTTGCCACAAGATAATATCGCCGGGGCTCCGGTATATGGACGGAAAGATCATCGACCGTGTAATCTCGTCCATACTCGAATTTACCGCCTTCGGAAAGCCCGCAGATAATATCCGTCAATTCGGTGTCAAGAAGATTTGTATTTTCCTCGACAGCTGCAGTACAGTAAGACATATTTTCCCAATCACCTTCATAGGCGCAGTTGAAGTTCATTACCTCAATAGAGTAAAGCACATCTCCCGAAGTTCTGAGCATTGCTTCAAGCATATTGCCTTCGGCTTTGACGGGGGAATGGTAGCGGTAGAAATGAATTTCACCGTCAGATTCCAGCCCCAGAAGATTGGGATTTTTACTGTCCGCAAAATAATGCAGCCCACTTCCGCCCGGAACCTCATTTCCGAGAATTGGTTTGTCGGAATAGCCCGAATAACCGTTGAAAAGTATGGTAAGCAGCTCCTCGTCATTGTCGGCTCGCATATATATTTTTTCTTCGACAATTATTTTTAGGGGCACATCGGTCGGTTCTTCTTCAATTGCGGTTTCGGGTATTAGTATTTCCTGTGCAACGGTTTCTGCGGCAGATGTTTCCGCAGCTGCAACAGGATTTGTCCCTGTTTCGGGGACGGATTCAATATCCCTGTCACTGCCGTAACGTGCGGAAGTTACCGCAATTACTGCGGTCAAAGCGCAAAGGGAAACAGCTGCAGCCGCCTGCAATACGGGGCTTCTTCTTTTAGGAGCATCAACGGAAACGGGATTTTCCGCGTTTGCAACAATTCTCCGCTTCATATCCGAATTTGCGCTTATGGAGCTGTAAATGCGGTTCAGATCGTTCTTATTCATTTTTCAGCCCTCCTTCATTCAGTTCAAGACGCAGCTTTTTTCTTGCACGGTAAATATCGGAACCCACCGTTTTTGCATTTCTGCCCGTAATATCGGAAATTTCCTCAAGAGAATATCCCTCGAAGCAAAACAGGTACAAGGCATTTCTCTGATGCTCGGGCAGGCTGCGGATAAGCTCGGCATATTCGATGCTTTGGAAATCATCGACAAATGATATGCAGCCGTAGTCGGCAAGCGGCTGATTTTTGCGGAACCATGCGGAACGTGCCCTGTCGTGACATAGATTGATAGCAACACGGATTAGCCACGCCTTTTTATGCTCGTCGCTGTCAAATCCCGACGTGTTTTTCATCAGTCTGATAAATGTTTCCTGCACAATATCCTCGGCATCATGGCAATTTTTCGTATTCTGAACAGCAATTCGCAGAATGGTATCGGCGTAAGCTTCCACATCGGCTTCAAAGATCGTCTTTTCATCTGCGGTCATCTGCACCACCCCTTTTATGTTTCTGTCAATAATACGGTTCTCGAATGCTCTTTTTTGCAGCATATAAAAATTTTCCCGACGAAAAAGCGGTTTGCCGCAAGTGAAGGGCAAACCGCTTGATTATGTATCTCACAAAGGAAATCACATCAGCTTATCAAAGGTATATTCTGCAAGCTTATCCCGAACAACGTCGGAAACCTCGTTAAAAGCGTCCTGAATACGGCAGTTGCCCGAGCGTCCTCTTGTGCAGACATAATCGTCGGCAAGGCAGCGGCTCAGCTTATATTCTCCTTCAACGGCTTCTACAACATCTTTCAGAGATATTTCTTTTGCGGGACGGGTAAGCTCATAACCTCCCTGAGAGCCTTTATAGGATTTCACCAATCCTTCGGTAACGAGCTTTCTCAGAATTTTCAGCGAAAATCTGAGGGTAACACAGGTTTCCTCGGCAATGGTTTTTGCATCCATACGATTATTGGCGCAGGCGAGTATCTGAACTATTCGTATTGCATAATCGGATTCCAGGGTAATGTGCATAAAATTATCACCGTTTTCCTATGAAATTATTTATCAGTCAAGGAAATCCTTGACCTTTTTGCTTCTGCTGGGGTGGCGCAGCTTTCTGAGCGCCTTTGCTTCTATCTGGCGGATACGCTCGCGGGTAACATTGAACTGCTTGCCCACGTCCTCAAGTGTGCGGGAACGTCCGTCCTCAAGACCAAATCTCAGACGAAGCACCTTTTCTTCACGTTCTGTAAGGGTGGACAGCACCTGAGAAAGCTGTTCCTTGAGCAGGATAAGAGAAGCTGCATCTGCAGGCTGCGGAGCATCGTCATCGGGAATGAAGTCACCGAGATGGCTGTCCTCCTCCTCGCCGATGGGAGTTTCCAGAGAAACGGGGTCCTGAGCTATCCGCATGATCTCTCTAACCTTATCAACAGGCATATCCAGCTCTGCTGCGATCTCCTCGGGGGACGGGTCGTGACCGTTCTTATGAAGAAGCTGGCTGGAAACCTTCTTTACCTTGGTAATGGTTTCAACCATATGAACGGGAATTCGGATAGTTCTTGCCTGGTCTGCAATGGCTCTGGTAATGGCCTGTCTTATCCACCATGTAGCGTAAGTGGAGAACTTAAAGCCCTTGGTATGGTCAAACTTGTCGACCGCCTTGATAAGACCGAGATTTCCCTCCTGAATAAGGTCAAGGAACTGCATTCCTCTGCCCACATATCTTTTTGCAATGCTGACAACAAGACGGAGATTTGCTTCTGCCAGACGCTTTTTTGCCTTCTGGTCGCCCTGAGCCATTCTCTGAGCAAGCTCGATCTCTTCCTCGGCAGTCAGCAGGGGAACACGTCCGATCTCCTTCAGATATATCTTAACGGGGTCATCAATGGCAATTCCTTCATTTGAAAGAGCCATTTCCAGGTCGTCTGTCAGGGTGTCCATGGAAAGTCCGAGGTCGGTTTCGGCGTTGAAATCCTCGATGATCTCAATATTCAGATTTGCACAATTGTCATAAAAGCTGTCCATCTGGTCAACGTCAAAATCAAGATCCTCCAGAACGTCTGTGATCTCCTTAGTGGTAAGCTTTCCGCTTGCCTTGCCCTGTTCCATCAAGCTGTCAATGGTTTTCTTATCAGCCATATAGCACATCTTCCTTTACTTGGATTTTTTTCTGAGATTCTGCTGGAGAAGGAGAAGCTCGTCATCGGTCATTTCACTTCCTTTGACGGTCTGTCCACCATCGAAGGACAGCAGAATGTTTATATATACGTCCAGCTCTTCGGCTGAAACGGTAATATCTTTGTATTTTGCAGATATTTCGGATATTTTGCCCATTTCGGCGGCAGTAAATTCACCCGAAAGCGACATTAATGTAAATCTCTCGGAATTTTTTATGCCCTCTGCCAAAGAAGCAAATACTTTTCTGTTGAATTCTGTCACAAATTTGTCGGGCGTTATCTTAGAAAGGATATAATCAAGCGTATCGGGATGCCTTTCAAGGAAGAGGATTATGCCTATCTCCGCCTTATTCTGCTTGGGATATTTCGCAGCATCGGGATTTACGCTGTCAGGTCTGGCGTGAGCTGTGATCTCCTGCCATTGCTTCTTTTCGTAAACACGCTCCCGTTTTTTCAGCGTTGCATTTATCTGAGAAGTAAGAACCTCCTTGCTGACATTCTGTTCCGATGCGATCTTTGAAATATACACATCTCTTTCAATGGGAGATGATATATCCGCAAGGACGTTAATGCAGCGTTTTAGGTACTCGACTTTTCCCGTATCTGACTGAATGTCAATATCCTTTTTGCATTTGTCCAGCTCAAAATTGATAGCACCGTCGGAATTGTCCAGCAGATACTTGAACTTGGCAGCACCGAATTTCTTGATATATTCGTCGGGATCTTTTGCGCCTTCCATTTTGATTATCTTGGTTTCTACGCCAACTTCGCCCAGCAGATTGATTGCTCGGTGAGCAGCTGCCTGTCCCGGACCGTCGCTGTCGTATGCGATGATGACTTCCTTGGCATAGCCCGAAATAATACGTGCCTGCTCGGAGGTGAGTGCCGTTCCCAGGGTTGCAATGACATTTTCAAAGCCCGCCTGATTTACGGCGATAACGTCCATATAACCCTCGGCGAGGATAAGCCTGTTCGAAGTATCACGCTTTGCAAAATTCAGCGAGAACAGATTGCGGCTTTTCTTGAAAACGGGTGTATCTGCGGAGTTCAGGTATTTTGGTCCCTCACCGTCGATGATACGTCCTCCGAAGGCAATAACATTTCCTCTCAGGTCTATAATAGGGAAGATCACCCTGTCACGGAATTGGTCGAACAATCTGCCTGTTTTCTGGCTTCGTCCGCAGAGATTTGCGGCAACAAGCTCGTCCTCGATAAATCCCTTGGCAGTCAGATGGTCGCAGAGGTTCTGCCAGCCTGCAGGGGCATATCCCAGACCGTATTTCATAACAGTTGCCTTGGTAAGACCTCGTCCCGCAAAATAGCGTCTGCCTTTTTCGCCCAGCTGCTTGTCATTGACAAGTACGGAATTGTAGTATTTCGCAGCGGCTCGGTTAGCCTCATAGATACGCATTTTCAGCCTTGAAAAATCGGGATTTCCCGTATTTTCGGGCATAGGTATTCCCGAACGTTCCGCAAGAAGCTTGACCGCTTCATAATACTCAAGATTTTCAATGAGCATAGTGAAGGTAAAAACGTCGCCTCCTGCACCGCAGCCAAAGCAATAAAAGCTCTGCGTATCGTTATAAATCACGCAGGACGGCGATTTTTCCGAATGAAAGGGGCATAGGCAGGACATATTTCTGCCGCTTCTTTTCAGCACGGCATAAGAAGAAACAACGCTGTCAATAGGATTTGCAGAGCGAAGCTGTTCTATGAATTCGGGTGGAAAAGCCAATTCAGGGCACTCCTTTCGTTACTTCGGCCAGCCCTTGGGAATGAAAATATCCTTATAAAGGTTCACGGCATAGCTGTCGGACATTCCTGCGATATAGTCGCAGACAGCCCTATCCTTATCAAATCTTCCCATAATAGCTTTGTACTCATCGGGAAGCTTATCGGGATTTTTCAGGAAATATCCGTAAAGCTTCTCCACAAGCAGCATTGCCTTTGATTCTTCGGATTTTGCAGCCATATTGTAGTAGACCCGCTCAAAAAGGAAGCTTCTCAGCTCGTCATGGGCGGCTTTTACCTCGGGAGTCATTGCGATTTTTTCCGAACCGCACTCTACGACAGATGTCACAAGTGTGGTGATACGTTCGCTTTTAGTCCTTCCGAGAACCTGTATGCAGTGTTCGGGAAGGTCGCTGTCCTTGAGGACACCTGCTCTTATAGCATCGTCGATGTCGTGATTGATGTATGCGATCTTATCGGCAAGACGGACGATATAACCTTCTCTTGTGGCGGCGACTGCATTGGTATGGCAGGCGATACCGTTTTTCACTTCGTATGTAAGGTTCAGACCCTTGCCGTCCTTTTCGATGTAATCCACTACACGGACACTTTGAAGGTAATGCTTGAAGCCGTAGGGGCATATTTCCGATAAAATTCTCTCACCGCTGTGACCAAAGGGCGTATGTCCGAGGTCGTGACCGAGAGCAATAGCTTCGGCGAGATCCTCGTTCAGCCGCAAGGCTCTTGTTATCGTCCTTGCAATTTGCGAAACCTCTAAGGTGTGAGTAAGCCGTGTTCTGTAATGGTCGCCGATGGGGTCGAGAAAAACCTGTGTCTTATGCTTTAAGCGTCGGAATGATGTGGAATGCAGTATTCTGTCCCTGTCCCGCTGGAAATCGGTTCGCATGGGGCATTTTCCTTCGGGGATCTTTCGTTTTCCGCCTTCGTCCGAATAGCAAGCGTATTCGCAGAGAGCGGCATGCTCGATAGCTTCGGTTTGTTCTCTTGGAGTTAGCATAAAATCATCTCCCAAATAATATTGGTTACGAAACTGCCTATTTATTATATACAGCCGATGAAAGCAAAACTCCTCTTTATTTCGGTGAAAAATTATAAATTTTGTATATTTCGACAATTATTCGGCAAAATTTCTGAATTCTTCGTCGCCTTTGCATAATTCTATTCTGCCGTTTGATGTGTCAATAAGCTTTTTCTCAAATGAATCGTAAAGTCCCGTCTGCACCAGTAAGTCTATATTAACATCTGCACCGAAATCCGTACCGATAATTTTAGTCTGAAACTCGGGGAGGATATAGCTTATTTTGCCGTAAAGGTCATAGCTG
Source organism: Oscillospiraceae bacterium (assembly GCA_016302225.1). GTDB lineage: Bacteria > Bacillota > Clostridia > Oscillospirales > Ruminococcaceae > UMGS1889. The sequence continues at coordinate 8,960 of JAEDOB010000017.1, forward strand.
CATTTTATTGAAACAGGGAAGCAGCTGCGCATTTCAGCCCTTGCTGCGGCGTCAACGGCTATTTTTGCCGAATGGGAATAGGCTCTTACAAGTCCGCCGCCGCCAAGAAGTATCCCGCCGAAATATCTGGTGACAACACAGCAAATATCCGTCAGACCTTCCTTTCGCAGAACCTCCAGAACGGGAACTCCTGCCGTGCCCTGGGGCTCGCCGTCATCGGAATAACGGGAGGTATTATCGGCTCGCAGTATGTACGCATAGACGTTGTGGGTGGCTTTTCGGTGTTGGGCTCTTATTTCATCTATAAATGCAATAGCTTCTTCGGGGGTTTCGGTGTGTCGGATATAGCCTATAAATTCCGACTTTTTTTCGATAAATGAAGCCTCCGCTTCGCCTTTTACAGTTGTATAATCCATAATAACTCCTGCTGATACAAAAACAGCCTGCGATTCACGCAGGCTGCGATGGATATTCGTTCTTTTGCAATGATTACTGCATATTGAAACGCTTCTTGAATCTGTCAACACGTCCGCCTGTATCAACAAGCTTCTGCTTGCCGGTATAGAAGGGGTGACACTTAGAGCAGATTTCAACCTTGATATCCTTCTTAGTGGAGCGAGTGTTGATCACGTTGCCGCAAGCGCAGGTAATGGTGGTTTCAACGTACTCGGGATGAATACCTTCTTTCATTTTTACACCTCATTTCTGATATACTTATATGATTGCATAGCAGCCCATCATACAAGCTCAGACAGTAGTGCTATATACAAATCACTTACGGTTTAATATTATATCACAGGTTCTCGCAAAATTCAAGTAGTTTAACAGTTTTTTTACAATTTAATTTGCAGACGGTCAGATGTACTATAAAAATATGGTGAGTTTAGCAAACAATTCTCGGTATTTGTTGAATATAGACAAAATATGCGTCGCAAATTTATATTATATTCTGTATAATATAGGATTGACAAAAGCATATTGCGGTGTTATAATGTAGTTACAATATTATACAAGATATAATACTACAAAAGATAAATGGAGGTAAACATTATGTTTGTAGATTTAACTAAAGAGAAACCCGCTATGAATACTCAGACAACAGAAGAGCAGCCCAAGTACAGAGGCAATTACGAGTTCGACCATTCCAGAACTCAGATATGCCCCCACTGCGGTCAGTCTGTAACACGCGGCGCTTCCTTCTGCACACACTGCGGTTCATCTATGACCGAAAGCGCATCGGCAGGAAACACTTCACAGGTACCCGTTTTCAGCGCACCCGCAGCTTCAAATTCGAGCGAAGGCATATGGAGCAAGATCAAAAAGGTACTCACAGATATTACAGGAGGTTTGTTGGATATGATAAGTGAGCTTAACAGAACAATAAGAGCAAGAGAGAAGAACAAGTGGATAAGCCTGCTGCTGTGCATTTTCACGGTGTTCGGTCACAAGCTGTATGAAGGCAAGATCGAGATGGCTATCATTTATCTGCTGACAGGCGGTCTTTTCGGAATTGGGCTGGTAATTGATGTTATCACTCTGCTGGGCAAGCCCGAAAATTATTACGTAGCACAAAGCTGACACTAACCGAACGGAGGACATTGTTATGGCGAATATTTCAAAGCGGCTCACAGCAGGTATTGCCGTTTCCGCTGCAATTGCAGGTCTGGCGGCGTATCTTATTGTTCCGAAGAATGAATTCAGCATTATGGACGGCTGCTCAAACGGCGAGGACATAAACTATTCCATCATCAACAGCGACGTTATTTTCGAGGAAATGCCGATCGAATATTCGCTTGCGGGACAAAAGTGGAAGGGCTGGAAGTTTCGGACATCGGGTGAGGGAAGTGCGGACATCGTAGTTTGCCGTTACAGCGGCGACGGGATAAAAAGCACGGAAATTTACACGGTCAAGGTTGACAAGTCGCTGCATATCTGCGATTACAGAATAAAGTCTGCCGACGGCTTGGTTATGACGAATTCGTAAATGAAAACCGTCACATCGTTTTGTGCGATGTGACGGCATTTTTTTATCAAACTCCGGCAATAATTACATTCACGGTTCCGAAGGGGAATGCCAGAGGAATACGGAATGCTTCGGCAAGGTCATTCAGCTCGGTTCCGACGGAGGTTTCCTGAGGTTCAAGCTGCAGCTCCATTCCCTGATCGTTGGACACGTTTACGGTAAACAGACCATTCTGGAGATTTAAGAATTCGCCAACAGACGCGTTTGTCATTTCGTCAATGCAGTTGAGAGGTTCTCCTGCATATCTGGCGGCAAAGTCTATGTAGGCATTATCCTCAGCTTCAATTGCCGTGATAAATGAAATAGGACCGTTTATCTTCTGAACGGCAGCATTCATACAGGAATAAGAGGTGATCTGCTCGGGGTCAAGGGGCGTGAAATCATCACCGATGAAACGTATGATATTTTTAAAGAAAAGGGAGATATAATCGGTGTAGGTCTTGGAATTTCTCAAAGCGTCAAGACCGTAAAACTTCCTGATAGCAGCACTTGCTTTATCGTTCTGCACATCTGTGAAATCCGCATCGGTAATGCTGTTTTCCGCCTTGTAGCTACGCATTGCCTGCTCAAACTGAGCGGTGGTCATATAGCCCCTGTCAACGAGAGCCTGTCCCAAAAGAAGGTGACCGCTTTTCTGAGATGAAAGCAGCTCTTCCACCTGATCCTTTGTCAGAAATCCCATTTCAACGGCAATATCGCCGATACGCTTGTCCATTCTCTGCTGAGCGTTATGGACCTCTTCGACCTGCTCTGCGGTCATATATCCTGCATTTATCGCCAGAACGCCGAGCTTTAATCTGGTGGTTTTCTGCAGCTCCAATGCTTCGGTCAGCTGTTCGGGAGAAACAAGGCACTGATTGAGCAGATAATTTCCAAAAAATTGTGTAAACATGATAAATAATCCTCCGAAAAAAGTTTATATATTACTGTGTCAATGACGTGAATTTATCATATCCTGTTCAGGATCTTTTCTACATCGCTGTCTGAAATAGGCTTCTGGAGAAAATCGTATGCTCCTGCTTCGATAGCTTCCTTGAGATTTCCCTGAGTACCTACAGATGAAGCAACAACGACCTTTGCCTTGGGATTAATGGCAAGAATTTCTTTAAGTGCTTCAACGCCTGTTTTCTTGGGCATTACGATGTCCATAAAGGTAATGTCGGGGAGATTTATCTTATACTGCTCAACGGCGTTCTCACCGTCTGTTGCGGTATAGATCTCCTTGACGCCAAGCTTAGTCATAAGGTCGGTCATTTTTTTGCGTACAAGGATAGAATCATCACATATCAATACTCTGATCTCAGAAAGAACCATTTTAAAAACTCCAATCATATCCATTTAATAAAAACTTTGATCGCGAATCACCGCGATAACTCTATACATTTTACATTATACTCCGTTTGAACGGTAATTTCAATATACTTTTTATGAATTAAGTGAAAAATGATAGAAAAGTGGATAATGCTTTTGTTAATATCGCACAATCATTCCAAACGCCAATCAATAGGTTCAATATTATGAGCCGCTAAGAACTCGTTTGCCTTTGAAAAGTGACGGCAGCCGAAAAATCCGTTATATGCGGAAAGCGGGCTGGGGTGAGCACACTCCAGAATGCAGTGCTTCCGCCTGTCGATAAGCTTTGCCTTTGCACGGGCATTTCCTCCCCAAAGCAGGAAAACCATGGGCTTTTCACGCTCATTGAGAAGCTCGATAACATGGTCTGTAAATATCTCCCAGCCCATACCCTTATGGCTGTTTGGCTGACCTTCTCTTACGGTGAGGACGGTGTTCATCAGCAGGACGCCGTTTTCTGCCCATTTTGTCAGGGTACCGTTTTTCGGAGGGGGATAGCCCAGATCGTCCTGCAGCTCCTTAAAAATGTTTTTCAGCGACGGCGGCGGAACAACGCCTTCACGGACAGAAAAGCAAAGTCCATGCGCCTGACCTGCTCCGTGGTACGGGTCCTGTCCCAGAATGACCGCCTTAACATCGCTGTAAGAGGTGTATTTCAGAGAGTTGAAAATATCGTACATATCGGGGTATATCTTGGTGGAAAAATACTCCTTTTTCAGAAATTCTCGCAGATTCAGATAATATTCCTTTTTGAATTCATCGGCAAGAAGCTCGTCCCATTCGTTATTAAACTGTACCATTTCACTATTCCTTTCAGATTTTTTCGGATAGGTTGTCGATAAGCTGTCCCAGTGACGTAAAATCGGGGTTTTCGGGACTTTCTCCGTATCTTATAATGTCATATGCGTCGGCTGTGGGAGGATAATCCGAAAAGTCGTTTTTCACCCGCTCCAGCTGACCGATTTCGCCTGTGGTTCGGACGGGGGATATTTCCGTTCCCGTCAGCCTGAAGCCGTCAAGTGCCGCTTTGAAGCCTTTTCGGTATTTTTCGGGGGAATCGGGCATCTTTTTATAGTCCTTTACAAGCTTCTTCCATTCAGCTCGCTGTTTTCTTTTCGGAAGTTCTTTGAGTGCCTGTGTTTCGTCCTCGGAGAGAAATTCTTCGCTGTCGGTAAAGCCGCATTCCTCGTCAGTTTCCTTTTTGGCAAATTTCGCTGATATTTCGGAAAGCATTTGCAAAACCCTTCGGCATAGCTTCTTAATTGCATTTACGGCTCTTCCGAAGAATTTTATTATCAGCACTGCAATTATAATGAAGCCGACGATATAAAACAGATCATTCCAGACAGGGTGGGGCGTTACCTCGGGTACATCTTCAAGGGGAACGTACTCGGGCAGTTTCGGAAGCTCTTCAAGGGGTTCGGCATCTCCGCCTGTTGTTTTGCTGAGCTGTCTTGCAAGCTCCATAGAAGCGGCTCCGACAATTTTTATAAGCTTGAACAGGGAGAGAAATACTGCCGAAATACCGTCCTTGAACAGGAAAAGCAGAGCTGCAAATCCCGAGATTATCAGGATAAGCCTGATGGTATAGGCACGAACCTTCGGCGGGAGATTTTGCTCGCTGTGGCGTCTGCGTTCCATGAGAAAGTCAATATTTTCCTGACTTTTCTCGACAGCAAATATTAGTACACTAATGAAGTAGAAGAAAATCATCAGCTCGGGACTGTATGGGTGCTTGGTAAGGAACAATATAAGTATCACAACGAGATTTCCGACTGCGGAAAATATCATGCCAAAGCCGTTTAAAATCATGGAATAATGGAAAAAATAGTATCGGCAGCCGAAAATGAACAGCGTCAGACAAAGTGCCGTAAGCAGGACAACCGAGGCGATACCTCGCTGCTGATTTGACGAGAAAATAAAGAACGCTCCGACCGCCGAAGCAACTGCAAACAATACAAGCAGCAGCCGTCCCGCAACGGGCTTTCTGTCCTCAAGCAGACTGAATGCCATTCGTATAATATAGCCGAAAAATCCGAATCCTGCGGCGATACCCATATCGGTCAGCCAGATAAACCCGCCCAGATCATCAAAGCCGTCTATGAGCATTATCAGCGGAAAAAACAGCAAAAATGACGCCAGACACGCAAACACCTTTATGACATCAAGAAGCTTCATCACATTCCGCCTCCTTTTCGGGGATATTCAAGCCGAAGAAATTCCGTCCGACGGAAATTGCATTGATGTGCGATGGCATATACTCGGGAATTTCCCCTGTGGTCAGGATAGTTACGCCCTTTTGGAATTCCGCAAAGCTAACGGTGTGCTCGTCTATGTAAGGCGTAATGACGCATATTTCCGTTCCGGGGGCGGCTTTGCAGGTGCCGTTCAGGAACGCTCCGAAGCTTTCGGCAGCGTCAAATCTGAGTTCCGCAAGAAGTCTTAGGCAGGAGAGAAGCTGTTCGCCGCCTGTGGCTGTGTCGGAGATGATATTTCCCGAATTTTCGGAGATCTGTCCGTTGGAAAGAAGCGTCATGGGCACTCCGCTGTCGGCACAGAATTTCAGCAGAGATGCGGCGACCTTTATACATATTTCAAGGGCGATGACATCAAGAGGTTCGCCGAAATCTGCTTCCGAGGACTGACAATTCAGGATAACTGCACAGCTTTTGTTCAGCGTGTAGTCGTTGTTGTAAATCATCAGTTCATCGGCAGCAGCGGTAGCTTTCCAGCAAATTCTTCGGAGATTATCACCGTCAATATATTCGTGGATTCCATTATAAAAAAATGGGTCGGAAATTATCTGCCGCTTGGTAAAAACATTTCCGCAGATGTAGCTTACGCTGTCCCGTGAAATGCTGTCGGCGGGCAGGGGAGCGGGCAGGACACGTACTCTTGCGTTCAGCTCCACGGGCATAGAAGTATTCATAGTACCGAAAAGGTCGCTGGAAACAAGAATAGACTTGTCAATGGTAAAAACGCCCCTTTTAAGGCACTTGACCTTCCAGCTGCGGCGTATCTTATGGTAGCTTTTGAGCATAAAAATGCTGGAGATAAACCGAGTTTCTCCCGTGACCACCGATTCAAGCTCGCCCGCTTCAAGCCATTTTGATGTGGCAAGCTCGGATTTCAGCCAGCTTACGGGCAGCAGCTTTGCGTTGCTTATCTCCTCGATAAGCTCGATCTCGTCGCCCTCAAAGGCTTCATCAACGCTGAAATAGCATTTGTATTCAAGGTTTGAAAAAATTTTTCTGCAGTAAACAAGGTGCTCAACGGCAAGCACAAGCACGATGATAACAAGTATTGCAAGAAAATCCATAGCTTTACCGACTTTCTGAGTTATTCGATAGGTACACGAACGCTTTCTATTGCCTTAACTGCCAACTCTCTCTGAGCCGCAGCTGCGCCCTCTCGTAGGATTGCGGAGGTTTTCGGGATAATTCGGTGGGCGATAACATCGGGGGCTATTTTCTTAACGTCGTCGGGTGTTACGAAATCTCTGCCGCTGACAGCAGCCTGCGCCTTTGATGCTTTGAGCAGGGCAAGCGTTCCTCTTGGGCTTACTCCCAGGCGAATTGACCGATCATTTCTTGTTTCAGTACAAATGTCGAGTATGTATTCCTTGACAGCTTGGGAAACCTTGACCGTTCCGATGTACTTCTGAGCTTCCATAAGCTCCTCGGCAGATGCCACCGCTTCAATGCTGTCTATGGGAGAGCCCGCCGAATGCTCGTCCATAACGGAAAGCTCATTTTCACGGCTGGGATAGCCCATGGAAAGGCGCATTAAAAATCTGTCCAGCTGTGCTTCAGGCAGGGGGAATGTGCCTTGCGTTTCAATGGGATTTTGCGTTGCGATTACCATAAAGGGGGCTTTCAGGGGATATATTTTTCCGTCAATGGTAGCCTGACGTTCCTCCATACATTCCAGCAGACCCGATTGTGTACGGGGAGTTGCCCTGTTTATTTCGTCCGCAAGAAGGATATTTGTGAACACTGCGCCCGCACGGAATCTGAACTCATTTTCTTTACGGTCGTAGATATTCAGTCCCGTAACATCTGAGGGGAGCAGGTCGGGAGTGAACTG